>CAMKHH010000188.1 GCA_946412445.1 uncultured Eubacterium sp. | reverse complement strand
CATAACGCTTTTCCAGCATCTCTTTGAAGATGCGGAAAGCAATTGCCGGCTCCGTCGTGGTTCCGGACTTTGAAATGATATTTACAGAAAAATCTCTATCTCCGACCACATCAGTCAGTGCCTTTATGTAACTACTGCTGATGCTGTTACCCACATAGTAGATTTCAGGCGTTTTACGCTGTTCTCTTGATATGTTATTATAAAATCCATGTCTTAAAAATTCTACTGCTGCACGCGCTCCCAGGTAAGAGCCTCCGATGCCTATCACCAGCAGTACCTCGGAATCATTCTGAATTTTTTTTGCTGCCTTTTTTATACGGGCAAACTCGTCTTTGTCATACTCGACCGGAAGGTCAATCCACCCAAGGAAATCATTTCCCTGTCCGCTCTTTGAAACTAATACTTTCTTTGCCGTATCTGTAATCCCGGCAAATGCTGCCACTTCTTCATCGCGGATAAACTTCATCGCCTTTGAATAATCAAACGTCACTTTTGTTCCCATGTCTTTTATCTCCTTTGGCTCTGGACTCTATCAATTATTATAGTTCAGGCTAAGTTTAGTTTATCAAACCCCGGCCTTTCAGTCAACCAAAAGCAGGCCTAATTCAGATACTCCCTGATTACCTCCCGGAACAGCTTTTCTTCGTCCGGAGTCAATACACCTGCAAAGCGGCTGTCTGATGCAGCCGCTTCCCGGATTCCCTTTTCTATCTGAGTAATCTGTTCCTCAGTCCGGCTGTGCTGCTCCGCTCGTTTTTCTTTTATTTTCTTAATATTAGCCCGCTCCTGGTCAGTAGCAGGAAAAGTCTCCGGCTGCGCCCGTTCCCGGGCCCTTCCCTTGACCAGATTCATATCCCGGACAATCGTATTTTGATAGTAATCCCGCCATCCGTCCACCAACCGTTCTTCCTTCTCCGATTGATTTAAACAAAACCTCAGCATCACAAGTGCTGAAGCAATGCTGCCTGCCAACAGTCCATGCTGCCACAATACATACATTTCATAATGATATTGAATCACTCCGTATCCTGCCAGAGCGAATAGGACCACACACATACATAATACAACATTTTCTACCTGTTGCAGCCTCCCGATCTGGGTGCCGCCTTGTCTTGCATCTGATAGCCTTGTCCTGATAAATGAATCGGCATTATCAATCTGCCTGCCTTTGCTCTCTTCCAATATCCTGGACGTCCACTTGCCCTTAGGCTTGTCTTTTCGTTTTAGATCATGAATTGCCATATTATAAAAATGATTACTCCAGAACAGACACCATACCCCCACGATGCCAGCCGCTATCATACCGTATTGAAATAAATTCATGTCAATGCATATCTGCAGCATTATGATACCCCCTTGCGTTTTGGTACTGTCATTATATACCGCAGATATGATTTTTTGCATAAAAATCGTTCGTCAAATGCCGACAGATTCTTTTCTTTTACAGCCTTTTTACCATATTCTCCACTAAATTGACACAATGTCTGATGGCTTTCCGCTCGAATGTTGGATAATCCACGCAGGCACTGTCGTCAGCTTTATCTGAAATCGCCCGAATCACCACGTAGGGAATCCGATTCAGATATGCCCCCTGTGCAATTGCAGCTCCTTCCATCTCTGTACAGCAGCCTCCAAAGTCATTGATAATGCGCTTTTTTGCATCCTTGTCGGAGATGAACTGATCACCGCTTACCACCCTGCCTGCAAATACAGTGATCTCAGGATTCACCTCCTGACATACCTCACAGGCCAGACTTCTCAGTTTTTCATCCGCCGGAAAGGCCAGGACATCCATCCTCGGAATCTGTCCCTTGGGATATCCGAAATTCGTTGCATCCATATCGTGCTGAAGCGCATCGGTAGAAACTACGATGTCTCCAATATTGATCTCGTTCTTTAGAGAGCCGGCAATTCCGGTATTAATGATTGCATCTACTTTATAATCATCTATAAGTATCTGGGTGCAGATACCTGCATTAACTTTACCAATTCCAGAACGTACTACTACCACATCTTTTCCGTTCAGTCTGCCCTTATTGAATGCCATGGAAGCCTTATTCCTGACAGAAACCGCAGTCATCTGCTGCTTTAACTTTTCAACTTCTTCTTCCATCGCACCTATGATACCGATTAAGTTCATCTTTCAAAATCCTCCTGCTGCTTTAATTAATACTGGAATATTCTATCTATAACTGATATACTGGTACTATAATAGCATGATATTTGCTGTTTTTCAACGAAGGAGATGATGGTATGGTATATAAAACCCACGGCACCTGCAGTAAGCAAATCGAGTTTGACCTGACCGGCGGAAAAGTTCATAATGTGAATTTTACCGGAGGCTGTGATGGGAACTTAAAGGGCATCTGCTCGCTGGTCGAAGGTATGGATGTAACAGAAGCAATTGAAAAGCTGGAGGGGATTCCCTGCGGCTTTAAGAAAACTTCATGTCCGGATCAGCTTGCCCAGGCGTTAAAGCAGGCATTATAATGAAGTAATAGCAAAGGGGTTTCGTACATATGCGAAACCCCTTTGCTATATCATCTGTCCCATTTATCGGAGAGATTGTTGATCTGATCAGCGAATTTAGACAAGTCCTTATTGGCCCCTCCCTCATTACGCCGGATGACAGCCATGAGCCGTTCACCTGCAGACAACAGCCGGGCATATACAGCACTCTTTCTGGCATCCACCTGCCTTCCTTTTTCAATACGGACTGGTGCGGGTGCGGATACCACTTTATTTTCCTTCAAGTCATATACAGTGCCGCTGTAAGGCACGGTTACTTCATATTGAAGCTCCTTCCTCAGCCGTTCTGCAAAAATCTCAGAGACATTATCCTCCCCATGCGTAACAAATACCTGATCCGGACGTCCTTCAAAAGATGAGGCCCACTGCATCAGCCCCCTATTATCAGCATGCCCGCTGATGCCCTGCAGCGTCATAATTCTGGCATTCACCTGCACGGCTTCACCAAACAAGCGTATGGTATCAGCCCCTTCTGTCAAGGCTCTTCCCGGAGTACCCACTGCCTGATATCCTACGAATAATATCGTACACTCCTCTCTCCAGAGATTATGCTTCAGGTGATGCTTGATGCGCCCTGCATCACACATTCCGCTGGCGGATATAATTACCTTGGGATCATTGTCGAAATTAATTTCCTTTGATTCATCACTGGTAATCGATATACGAAGCCCCGGGAATCTGATGGGGTCAATTCCATTGCGGATCAGTTCTGCCGCTTCCTCATCGAAACACTCTGCATCATGCTCCTGAAAAATATTGGTTGCCTCAACAGCCAATGGACTGTCAACATAGACCTTGAAGTTCCCTGTTCCCTGAATTAACTTCTGTTCTTTAATCTTCCGCATAAAATATAACAACTCCTGGGTTCTTCCTACGGCAAAGGACGGTATTACAACGTTCCCTCCCTTGGAGAAGGTTTCCTGTAAAATATCGGCCAGGGACTTCACATAATCAGGCGGCGCTTTGTGGCTTCTGTCACCATATGTGGACTCCATTACAACATAATCAGCCTCTTTTATATAAGTAGGGTTTTTTATCAATGGCTGGTTCAGATTTCCAATATCGCCCGAAAATACAATTTTTCTGGTTACATCTCCTTCTGTGAGCCAAAGTTCAATACTTGCAGAACCAAGCAGATGCCCTGCATCGACAAAACGTACTTGAATACCTGGGCTTATATCAAGAATCTGATTATAAGAGTAACCCTTTATATTATGGACCACTCCCATAGCATCCTGCATAGTATATGCCGGAATAAACTCTTCTTTCCCACGTCTCTTATTTTTCCTGTTCCTCCATTCAGCCTCGAACATTTGTATATGGGCACTGTCACGCAGCATGATATCACAAAGATCCGCCGTTGCCTCAGTGGTATATACAAGTCCTCTGAATCCCTTCGCATAAATTGCGGGAAGGTTCCCGGAATGATCAATGTGCGCATGTGTCAGCAATACAAAGTCCAAATTTGATGGAGGCACCGGTATCGGTTCGTTTTCAAACACGTTAGGACCCTGTTCCATCCCACAGTCCACCAGAAAACGTTTCCCGCATGCTTCCAGATAATAACAGCTCCCAGTCACTTCATGAGCCGCACCTAAAAATGTAATCAGCATATAGCAACCTCCCCTTTCCGTTCGTCCGATTGTATAGTTACTTTTAGTAT
>CAMKHH010000187.1 GCA_946412445.1 uncultured Eubacterium sp. | reverse complement strand
GTGAAAGTGGAAGAATTGCCATATCTGATGTGGCGGTGGTAGCAGTGAAATAAGAATAAAGATATTAAGAAAGAGGCGTATGATTGGGAAACTGGTCATACGCTTCCTCAAAAGAGAATGTAAAATAACAGAATATATGAAGGCAAGTGAAAGGAAGTTCAGTGAGAAAACTCAAAAGGTCAATTTTAGTATTCGGCATTATATTGTTACTTGGAACGTTGAACATAGGTTGTGGTACAGAGATTAAAAAAGCCAGGGACAATAAAACAGTTGCCACAATCAATGGTATTCCGGTAGAAGGTGATGAATTAGAGCTATTCCTTAAAAATGGAATTGATTCAGTAGAAGCAGCAATTGAAGAAATCACCCCTTATAAGGTCATTCAGGCAAAACTTTTAGAAGAGGGGATTATTACGGATTGTAGCTATAGTAGTTTTCAGAAATCATTGAAAAGGGAGAATAAGGAACGTAAAAAGAAAAAAGAAGCAAATGAAGTAATATACGGACCGGAGCAGTATACGGCAAAAACCTATTATGGACTTGTTCAGGATAAGTATCACGAATTATGGAAAAAAAACGAACAATTCTCTATTTCAGATGATGAGTTAAAAGAAATATATGATGAAAATCCAGATTGGTTTCAGGACTACGGTCGGGCTGTGTTTCAATGTCTGGTAATACCATCAGATAAAATTGGGAAAGAAGAGGCGGCAGAAATTTTTGATCAGATTGCAGAGGAAGTAAAGAGTGGGACAGAGTTCTCTGGAGCAGCTGAAAAACTTGGGGTATCTGAGTATATACAGGAACGGACCTTTACACAGATTGAAATGGAGGATGGTATGGTCACCATGTTTCCCAAAATCGAGGCAAGCCTCTATGAGCTACAGCCGGGAGAGATATCTGAATTCATTGATAATGATAATCTGGAGTGGATCTGCTTATACTGTGAGAACAGGGAAGATGGGAAGCGAACGGATTTTGCAGACTGTAAGGAACAAATTAAAGAATACTGGAAGGAAAATCAAATTGAGGAATATCTGGACAAGCTTTCAAAGGAAGCGGAAGTAAAAATATATGAGGAGGCGTACAATCTGGCATTTTGATAGCATGAAAATAAAGTTTAAGAAAGAGTGAGGATGGGAATGAATCCGAAAAACAGATATGTAAGATGGTTATCCATAGCATTAACGATTATTATGGCGCTAAGCCCTATGAGCCTGACGGTTAAAGCCGAAGAAGCACAACAGGAAACACCAATAATGGGGGAACTGTTTGACAGCATTGCATCTTATGACGTACAGAAGACATCGGCTGGCAATACTGCTTCTACAGAAAATCAGGTGCGCAACGGTAAGATGGAAGAAACATCTAATGGGATGATTTCTTATTGGGAACCGATCTATGGAGCCGGATGCAATGATGATACGATTACCCGAAACAGCGGTAATTCAGTAAAATTCGGACCTGACGGTAAACAAACCACGATTCAACTTGAAGGAGGGAGTGGAAACAATTATGCAGTTGCAAAACCGGATAAGAGTTACACGCCGTATGAGGCTTCATACCTACAGATGTTAGTTGGCATTCCAGATGGAACTTATACGCTAAGCGCTAAAATAGCTACAAATATGTCAGCTGATGGAAACATAGCAAAGATGTTTGCATATGCCAACGATGGTGAAATTGCTTCGGAAGTTATTCTGGAAAATACTTTTGACAGTCAGACGGGTACCTACCCTATGGTCAATGTCACGATTCCTGAAATTGAGATTACGAATGGAAAGTGTCGTCTTGGATTTTACATGAAGTCTATGGGTAGTACATCCGGGACAGCCGGATTTCTGACTATGGATGATGTGAATTTGTCCGCACCGGTAGGAATTCTGACGGGTAAGGTGACCAATCAGGAAAATCAAGTTGTTTCAGAAGCGGCTATTAGTGTAAAACAGGAGGATGATATAATTGCTTCCGGTACAACAGACAGTAAGGGGGTTTATAATATCAATACTCCTCCTGGTGAAAACTATATCGTAGAGGCATCACATCCGGAGTACACTACAGTATCTGTGCCGGAAACTACAGTAATCTTAAATGAAACAACTACGAGAGATTTACAGTTCAAAACAAATAGGAATATTACTGTTTACCATGTTGATTCAGTGAGTGGTAATGATAATAATACGGGGGCATCACCTCAAAAAGCGTGGAGAACCATTAACAAAATAAATGAACAGACATTTAATCCGGGTGATACGATTTTGTTTAAATCAGGATGCTCTTGGGCAGGAACAACTTTAAGACCGCAAGGAGATGGTACTTCTGAGGCTCCCATTACCATAGGAAAGTATGGTGGTGACGCTTATCCGGCGATTCATGCCAACTATGTGCCCGGAACGCCTGTTGATCAGATGGAAGAGAACCAGAAGCTCTATGCGTTGGAACTTAATGGCGTGGAGTATTACATAGTAAGAGATCTGGAACTTACCAGCTTTGGGCAGCATAATTCTGATAATACGCTGAACTCTCAGGGAGGAAGACGCGGTGTCTATATTAAAGCAAAAGCTGGGGAAGGAAGTATCACCCATTCCATTATGTTAGATAATCTTTATATTCATGATATAAATGGTCACAATGCTAAAAAGGGTGGATCAAACGGCAGAGAAGGTGCCGGGATTCATTTTGAAAATAATGGTAAGTATACTTACATTGACGGCCTGACGATTCAGAATTGTACGATTGAAGATGTAAGTCGTAACGGTATTACATCCGGTGGCTATGATGGAGGGCGTGCCTGGGGATACTGGGACTGGCAGCAAGAAGCGCCTACCCGCCATCAGAACGTAATTATACGAAACAACGTATTGGATCATATTGCAGGGGATGGAATTGTACCCAGTGGTACCTACGGCGCTGTTATAGAACATAATATTGTTAAATATGCAGGCTGTGATGCCCGTCCTGTCGGGAGCAACACCAATTTATCTGCGGCTGTCTGGCCTTTTGATACAGATAATTCAGTTTTCCAATTCAATGAGGTTGCGTACACAGGGACTCCGAAAAATACAGAGATTTCCGATGGAGAGGCTTTTGATTCGGATTATTATTGTATCAATACGGTGTTTCAGTATAACTATTCCCATGATAACGATGGTGGATTTTTAATGATCTGCGGTCCTCAGTATGCTTATACAGATGGTACGGTAGTACGCTATAATATCAGCGAAAATGATGGCTCAATGAATGGAAAACGCACAATTTTTGAAATTGGCGGCGGCGGTGGTGTAGACCATAGTTATATTTATAATAATACAATATATACGAGTGAAGATCACAAGGTTTATTCCGTAGTAAGAGGAGAACCCTGGGATGGGAAACCAAAGGGAACTCATTTTTTCAATAACATATTTTGCATTAACAGTGAAACCGCAAAATTTGGTTTTGCAGGAGATCCCAGAGATATTGGTAAAGAAGAGGTTGTAACATACAGCAACAATCTTTATTGTGGTACTCTATTTGAGAATGAAGGACCTAAAGACAGGCCGGAAGATGCATATGCAGTTTTTGGGGATCCAAAGTTTGTAAACCCGGGAGAAGCAGGAGATGGCTATGCAAACGCAGTAGCTTATGAGATTCAGGAAGGATCAGCGGCTATTGGAAAAGGCAGAGTTATTATTCAGGATGAGTTGGGACAGAAGCTGGAAACGGTTAAAGTAGGTGCATATCCGGAATATACAAAGGCTAAATTTTTCTATGTGGAAGATAAAGAACGCTTCGGCTGGAAAAACCCTGGCGGTGGAAGAGATTTCTTTGGTAATCCAGTTCCGGAGGAAGGATTTATTGATATAGGGGCACACCAATACTCGGATGCATCAGATACCGAATTTTGTATTATTTCTAATCCGAAAGAATTTACAGGAATTGTAGAGGATACGGCAGTATTTAATGTAGAAGCAAAAGGCATCGGTTTGAACTATGAGTGGCAATATTGCAATGCCAACTCCAATATTTGGAGAACTTCTTCCATGGCAGGGAATAATACCGCGGAAATCAGCGTTCCGATTACAAAGCTAAGAGACGGACAGAAGTATCATTGTATTGTGACAGATGCAGCCGGCAATTCTCTGGTATCGGAGCCGGCGGTATTAAAAGTGGGTCATGCAGCCGGAGCTCCGATAATCACCCTGCAGCCGGTAAGCTACAGCGGCGCTGTTGGAG
>CAMKHH010000186.1 GCA_946412445.1 uncultured Eubacterium sp. | reverse complement strand
TATGGGCATCTTGTATGGGGGATGGATTTACCGATGTGGCGGGAGGCGGAAGCTATCGCCAGAAGAGCGGACAACGGATGCGTTTCAAAGTGCTTCATAAAGTGCTGGATTATAAACAAAGAAATGGATATCACATGTGCGTAGGATGCGGACGCTGTGATGACATCTGTCCGGAATATATTTCATTTTCGAACTGTGTGAATAAACTGGAAAATGCCATGAAGGAGGTTACGGAATCATGATAAAAAACGATTATCTTCCTTTTTCGTCTGAAATTCTGGAAGTCATCAAACACACGGATATTGAATATACATTTCGGATGGCTTACAAAGGAGAAGTAAAACCGGGACAGTTTTTTGAAGTTTCTCTTCCAAAATATGGGGAGGCCCCAATCTCTGTCAGTGGTATCACGGAAGATTCTGTAGATCTTACAATCCGAAAAGTGGGAAAAGTCACAGATGAGATATTTGAAAATTATGAAGGAAAGCTTCTTTTCCTTAGAGGACCTTATGGAAATGGATTTGATGTGGATTTGTATAAAGGGAAAGAACTGGTCGTGATGGCAGGCGGAACCGGGCTTTCTCCCGTACGCGGAGTGGTGGATTATTTTGCACGTCATCCGGAAGAGAGAAAGGGAATGACACTGATCTGCGGATTCAAGACTCCTCATGATATTTTGTTCCTTGAGGATCTTGCACGCTGGAAACGGTCGATGGATGTCATTCTGACTGTAGACTGTGCAGAAGAGGATATGGTATGCCAGGTAGGGCTTGTAACACAGTATATTCCGCAGATAAAACTGGAGAATCCAAAGAGTGCCGCGGCAATTGTTGTGGGACCGCCGGCCATGATGCGCTTCTCTGTACAGGGACTGCTTGGAATTGATATCCCGGAGGAGAATATCTGGGTATCACAAGAGAGAAAGATGTGCTGTGGGCTGGGAAAATGCGGCCACTGTAAAGTGGGTGATACTTATATCTGTCTGGATGGACCGGTATTTAACTATACAAAAGGAAAGACACTGATCGATTAGGAGGTTCGAAAGTCATGGATGTTAATACAAAGAAATTAAAGAAAAATGCGTTCCGTGTGACAAAAGAACGAGGTCTGACGGCATCCCGAATCAGAGTGCCGGGCGGACATCTGGAGGCAAAATACCTGGGGAAAATCCAGGAGATTGCCGAGACCTATGGAAATGGTACGGTACATATCACCAGCCGTCAGGGTTTTGAGATACCGGGAATCTCATATGAAAAAATGCCGGAAGTCAACCAGGCACTGCAGAACCTGATCGACGGTCTTGAAATCAATCAGGAGCAGGAAGGAGAGGGATATCCGGCTTCCGGAACAAGGAACATTACGGCATGTATTGGAAATCGTGTCTGCCCGTTTGCGTGTTATGATACGACCGGATTTGCAAGGCGGATAGAAAAGGAGGTCTTCCCAAATGATCTCCACTTTAAGATTGCATTGACCGGATGCCCGAATGATTGTGCAAAAGTCAGAATGCATGACTTTGGAATCATGGGAATGACAGAGCCTCGGTTTGAACCACAGCGATGTGTCAGCTGCGGTGCGTGTGTAAAAGCATGCACAAAGAAATCGGTAGGTGCGTTGAAGACGGTAAATTATCATCCGCAGAGAAACGCAGAGAAATGCATCGGATGTGGTGAGTGTGTATTGAACTGCCCTAATATGGCATGGACAAGAAGCGATAAGAAATATTACCGTCTGACCCTTTTAGGCCGGACTGGAAAGAAAAATCCAAGAATGGGTCAGGACTTTATCAAATGGATTGATGAAGACAGCATCATCAAGATCATCCGGAATACGTATGATTATGTGGAAAAATATATTGATCCGGATGCACCGGGTGGAAAAGAGCATATTGGATACATTGTAGACCGTACCGGATTTGAGGAATTCAAGAAATGGGCATTGAAAGATGTCAACCTTCCCGAAATAGCAGAAGTGAGTTCGCCGATATACTGGGGCGGTGTGAAATATTGATGTAACTTATGATGATGCACTTGCAACATAACAGGAAACTGCTAAAATATACTTATTAAATACATAAGTATATGGAGGTGCCATCATGCAGAATATGTGTAAAGATTATATCTCTGAACTGAGCAGGATGAGAATATTTCACGGCATAGAGAATGAAGAACTGGAAGCTATGCTCGGCTGCATCGGTGCATATGTTAAAGATTATAAAAAAAACCAGTATGTCATTATGACTGAGGATAATGTAGAGGTAGTGGGAATATTGCTCTTTGGAAAAGTTCATATGATAAGGGAAGACCTTTGGGGGAATAAAACTTTGTTGGTTTCAATGAAAAAGGGGGAATTATTTGGAGAGAGTTTTGCCTGTGGAGTGAGCAGAAATGCTACCGTATCTTTTCAGACAACATCGGATTCTAAAATCATATTTCTGCCCTTTGCTCATATCATGCATTCTTGTACGATGGCCTGTAAATTCCATCACAGGCTGATCGAGAATATGATTACAATGATTGCCGGAAAGAATGTAGCATTGATGGATAAAGTAGATATTTTATCCAAAAAGACACTAAAAGAGAAGATTACGACATATTTATTGCAGGAATCATCGAAGCAGAACAGCTTATCTTTTGTGCTTCCGTTTGGGCGCGTACAACTGGCCGAATATCTTTGTGCGGACCGAAGTGCGTTGACCAGAGAGTTAAATATAATGCAAAAGGAAGGTTTTATTGATTTTGATAAAAATTCATTTCGACTATTAAAAAACTTAGAGTAGAAAATGTTTTGGACTAATTCCCGGAAGGTATCTGTTTGAGTATACCTTCCGGGAATTATAAACTACTATATTTTTTCTATATTCTTTTGGCAAGTGTCTGCCATGTCTCTTTCGTTAAAAAGCTTTCTTCAACCTGGCTTTCCATTTCCAGAAAACGTTGATAAGACATACTGAAAGAAAGTAATTCTTTTTCAATATATTTACGTGCCGAGGGATCCGTCAGACCAATGATGCATTTTGGACTTTTTTCTTCTGATTCTTTCAATGCATAGAGAATGGATTGAGCACAGCCGGAGCCAAATAAGATTTTTACATTATCTTGTGTGTCCCGATCATAATTTGCCAGAGTGACAAGCGCCGAAAGCTGATCTGCATTCACTAGAAATACTACGATTTCCGGGTGGTCTTCATCACAAAGGGCATTCAGAGGCTTGAATACTACTGTTTTTGTAGGGGTGATGTCCGGCATGCGCTCAATGTACTTACGTGCAAGCTGAGGGCTTTTCTTGTAGAACTCACCTTTTTTGGGGCCAACATCTCCGGTAGAGAGAAAATGCTCGATTACACCCAATTGAAACTTTTTCAGCCCCAAACCTGATTTTCCACCTGTGCATGTGGTTGTACGCTCACAAAAAGCGGCCGTGCGGCCTTTGGATGCAGCCGAAAGCAGAGAAATAACACATCCCCAACGCCCCTCGGTGAACTGGATGGCATTATCCGGAGCGGCCTCTGCTCTCAGTACTGCTACTGGCTGAGTTTTCAGCTTAATTGTATCTTTTAGCTTACTGTTCATATTGTTTCCCTCACTTTCTATACTTATTATACAGCAAAAAAGTTTTGATTGCATTGAAACAAAACAGCTTATATTTTATAATTACGGATAATAAGTTAAGATATGAATGAATAAATTCCAAAATGGGAATTTTTTATGGAAATATGGTGTATACTCTGTTATACTGGAGATGTTTTCCTTTAAAGAATATCTGGAACAGACAAAGCAGCCTGTGGACAAAGCATTTGCAAAATATTTGAATTATGGGGGCATGCCATATGTTGCGTCTATGGACAAAATAGAAGAAAAAGCATCGACCTATCTTGAGGGTATCTACAATACTGTAATTGTCAAGGATATAGAGGATCGCCAGGCCCGCAGAGAAATTGAACCCGGAAGGCGTAAGATAACAGACATCACCTTGCTTAAAACAATAGCAAGGCTTCTCTCTGGAAGTATGGGAAGCCCTGTATCTGTTCGAAGTGTCACCAATTATTTAACATCTGCCGGACGGAAAGTTTCACCTAATACGGTGAATGATTATATGCAAGCACTTCGGGAGTATTTTGTTTTCTATCCTGTAGAAAGGTTTGATATTCAAGGGAAGCAGCTTTTGAAATCAAACAAAAAATGGTATATGGTAGATTTGGGAATTCGAAATCATATAC
>CAMKHH010000185.1 GCA_946412445.1 uncultured Eubacterium sp. | reverse complement strand
CAGAAGGCTATCTTCCGGAGGTGATCCGGGTGGTGAGAAGCCTGCACCGGAAGGAAATCTTCGCAGGAGATATGCTGCAGGAGGGAAATATAGGACTCTTATCTGCGCTTGAAACACTGAACACGGCAGAGAGTCCCCATGAATGGATACTGGAGTCTATAAATAAAGAGATAAAACAGTTTATTCATATGTATCAGGAACAATGCCGGGAGGATGATTCTCTGATCAACAGGGTAGAGAAGCTGGAAGCGGCGGTCAGAGATCTAACCGATGGAGCGGATGATAAATTCAGTGTGGAAGAGCTCTCTGCATTTTTAGACATGAGTGTTGAAGAAATTAAGGATGTGCTAAGGCTCACGGGTGATGACAAATAGATAATACAAGAGAGGAAGGGGATAGCTTATGTTTTTTGAGTTAATCTTATTTTTATTAAGCTTGGGACTTGTAGCCTGGCTGGCAGCAATTGCAATTGCGGTTCTAAGCGTTATAGCCATGTGGATGATTTTTGTCAAAGCAGGCGAATGTGGATGGAAATCGCTGATCCCTGTCTACAATATCTATATTCTATATAAAATATGCTGGAATGAAAAGGCATTTGTACTCATGCTTGTTCTGGAAATCATAGGAGCTCTTCTGAATGACAAAGAGGGATGGTTCATTGGATTACTGGCTTTTTTGGCTTCTGCGGCTTTACTGATTATTCAGATTCTATTCTGTGATAAGCTGGCAGGATCCTTTGGCAGAAGCCGACTTTTTGCCACCGGTTTATTTTTCTTTAATACGATTTTTATCATGATTTTAGGTCTGGGAAGTTCACGCTATTATGGACCGGATAGAGGCACAGCAGGGATATAATCCCGGCACTGCCGGAACTTATTCATATTTTGGTGCCAATAAGGGGAGAACGTATATGATTGCTTTAATTGATTATGATGCAGGCAATATTAAAAGCGTTGAAAAAGCGCTTCAGGCATTGGGTGAAGAAGTACTTGTAAGCAGGACATCGGAAGAACTGCTGCAGGCTGAGAAGGTGATCCTGCCGGGTGTGGGCAGCTTTGGAGATGCCATGGAAAATCTGCATAAATTCGGTCTGGTGGATGTTATTCATGAAATTGTAAATCGGGGAACGCCGTTTTTAGGGATTTGTCTCGGCCTGCAGCTCCTCTTTCAGCATAGTGAGGAGAGTCCCGGAGTTCAGGGCTTAAGCTTGCTTGAGGGCGAGATTCTGCGTATTCCGGATCAGGAAGGGCTTAAAATTCCCCATATGGGTTGGAATTCCCTTGAACTGCAGCATGAGGGAAGGCTGTTTCGCGGCATTTCGAATCAGCCTTATGTATACTTTGTCCATTCCTATTATCTGAATGCAAAGGATGAGCGGATTGTAAAGGCGACAACAGAATATAGTACGCATATTCATGCCTCTGTGGAAGCCGGCAACCTGTTCGGATGTCAATTTCATCCGGAGAAAAGTTCTGATGTAGGGCTTGCAATCTTAAAGAACTTTGCATCCGTGGGAAAGGAGCGTGTTTGATGTTTACAAAGAGAATCATTCCCTGCCTGGATGTGAATCAGGGACGGGTTGTAAAGGGTGTTAATTTTGTGAATCTAAAAGATGCCGGTGATCCGGTTGAAATTGCCAAAGCCTATGATAAGGCAGGGGCGGATGAGGTGGTATTTCTGGATATCACTGCATCCTCCGATAATAGGGGAACAGTGGTCGATATGGTGAGAAAGGTAGCCGCCAACGTATTCATTCCCTTTACGGTTGGCGGTGGAATACGCACTGTGGAGGATTTTAAAGTGTTGCTCAGAGAGGGCGCTGATAAGATATCCATCAATTCAGCTGCTATTTTGAATCCGGAGCTTATCAGTGATGCGGCATATAAATTCGGAAGTCAGTGTGTGGTTGTTGCCATCGATGCAAAGCGCCGTAAGGACGGTGGCTGGAATATCTATAAGAATGGCGGACGTGTGGATATGGGTATTGATGCTGTAGAGTGGGCCATACGTGCGGCGAAGCTGGGCGCCGGAGAGATTCTGCTGACAAGCATGGATTGTGACGGAACAAAAGCAGGCTATGATATTGAATTGACCAGAACAATTTCAGAAGCGGTCAATATTCCGGTTATTGCCTCCGGAGGGGCAGGCACACTGGAGCATTTTTATGAAGCATTGACCGAAGGCAAAGCGGATGCGGCGTTGGCAGCATCACTCTTTCATTTTAAGGAACTCCAAATAAAAGAAGTTAAGAATTATCTGGCGGACAAAGGTGTTTCTGTCCGTATGCAGGAGGTGACACCATGCCGCCGATAAGCGGAAGCTGGGCGAAGGCCCTGCAAGGCGAATTTCATAAATCGTATTATAAGGAATTATTTGAGACAGTGGGAAGAGAGTATCAGACGCGTAAGGTATTTCCGCCGCCGGAGGATCTCTTCAATGCATTCCACCTTACCCCGCTGGACCAGGTAAAGGTGGTTATTCTGGGACAGGATCCCTATCACAACGATGGACAGGCTCATGGGCTTTGCTTTTCTGTGAAGCCGGATGTTGAAATTCCACCGTCACTTGTAAATATCTACAAAGAATTAGAAGACGATCTGGGGTGCTATGTTCCAAACAATGGGTATCTGGTAAAATGGGCAAATCAGGGCGTCCTGATGCTGAACACAGTACTGACCGTGCGCGCACATCAGGCGAATTCCCACCGTGGAATCGGATGGGAGCAGTTTACCGATGCCGCAATCAGGATACTTGCCAAACAAGATCGCCCCATGGTATACATACTTTGGGGGAAACCGGCACAGATGAAGAAAAGCATGCTGTACAATCCAAAGCATTTGATTTTGGAAGCACCTCACCCCAGTCCGCTGGCGGCTTACAGAGGATTCTTCGGAAGCAGACCGTTTTCCAGAACCAATCAATATCTTCAAGAGAATGGCCTGGAGCCAATTGACTGGCAGATAGAGAATATATAGAGACAGAGGTTACTTATGAGTAAGAAAAACACGTTGATGAAAAATGCATCGCTGCTCATGGCGGCATCGATGATTTCCAGAATTATTGGCCTGTTATATCGCCGTCCCCTGGGGCAGGTTTTGGGTGCAGAGGGAATGGGATATTATGCATACGCAAGTAATCTGTATGCCATATTACTGCTCATATCCTCTTACAGTATTCCGATGGCCGTCTCCAAGGTTGTATCCGAACGTCTGGCATTAAAGCAATACCGGAACGCACATAAAGTTTTTCAGGGAGCACTTTTGTACGCCTTACTTGTGGGAGGGGCTGCGGCTTTGCTTGCATTTTTTGGCGGCAGTGTTCTTTTACCTAAAAATCAGCAGAATGCCGTTCTGGCTCTGCGGATTCTGGCTCCTACAATCTTACTCTCGGCAATTCTGGGTGTCTTCCGTGGATATTTTCAGGCTCATAATACGATGATGCCCACCTCCATCTCCCAAATTGCGGAGCAGATTATGAATGCAATTGTAAGCGTCCTGGCAGGTTACCTGCTGATTAAGGGATTTGCTTCGAATAATACCACACATGCAGTTTATGGAGCCGCCGGGGGAACTTTGGGTACCGGAGCCGGTGTTTTGACCGGACTTTTATTCATGCTGTTTGTTTACAGCGTGAACAGAAGGACCATAAACGGACAGGTCAGAAGGGATATCTACCACGAGGAAGAAAGCTTTGGAGAAATTTTCCGAACAATTTTCCAACTGGTAACTCCGGTGATTTTTACGACCTTTATTTATAATGCCAGTTCCTATCTGGACAGCTATATCTTTTCCAGTATTCAAGGGATGCATGGGATATCCAGCAAGATTATTTCCGAACAGTACGGTGAGTTCAGCAATTATTACGTAACCCTGATTAACGTTCCGCTGGCTTTGGCTTCGGCCAGTGCGTCTGCCATGATGCCGGTTGTTTCAGGCAATTATGCGACCGGTGAGAAAAGAGTGGCGAATGATAAAATTAATGAGACAATCCGGCTGACAATGTTTATCTGTATACCTGCTGCTGTAGGGCTGGCTGTGCTGGCACATCCGATTATGGGAGTCCTTTTTCCTGCCTCCTCAAAGCTGGGGAGCAACCTGTTGATGTTTGGTGCTGTATCTGTGGTTTTTTCAGCCTTGTCAACCATTACCAACAGTGTCTTACAGTCCATCGGGAAGCAGGGAATTGCGCTTAGGAATGCGGCAGTATCATTGGGACTTAATCTGGTAT
>CAMKHH010000184.1 GCA_946412445.1 uncultured Eubacterium sp. | reverse complement strand
TTCAGGAAGGTGTAACTGTAATCCCGAAACAGAACCTTATTGCCATAAGCTTTTCTAAGGCTGTCCACTTCTATGGTTTTCCGGCCCATCCGGGAGGTTACGGAAGATAATTCCACCTGACCGCCGGCGACAGGAGAATTGATTTTCTGCATCTCCTCAATTCTTTGGATATGTGCCTTCTGCTTAGTGGACCGGGCTCTTGCACCCCTGGCCAGCCACTCCAGCTCGGTTCGAAGAATGCTGCGGCGCTTTCGCTCTGATGCCAGTTCTATATTCAGCCGCTGCTCTTTTTGCTCTATGAATTTGGAGTAACCGCCCTGGTAGCTGTATATCTTTCCTTTATCCACTTCAGCAATACGCGTAACAACCCGGTCCAGAAAGTACCTGTCATGAGTTACCATAACCAATGTTCCCCGGTATTTGATCAACGTTTTTTCCAGCCAGTCAGACATCTGATTATCCAAATGGTTGGTAGGTTCATCCAACACAAGTATATCCACAGGTTTCAGAAGTACACTGACCAGCGCCACCCGCTTCTTTTGTCCTCCGGACAGCTCTTCTACAGGCTGCCCTAAATCCTGAAAGCCCAAAGAACCGAGCATGGCCTTGGCCTCACTCTCATTTACAAAATCCTCAGGGTTCTCCAGAGTTCCTTCCAGTACAGCCTCCAGTGTAGTCTGGTTTTTCTCAAAAGTGGGTGCCTGCGGAAGGTATCCGATCTTCACATTGCTGCCCGCGGTAACCGCTCCTGCATCCGGCTCCTCTACGCCTGCAATTATTTTCAGAAGCGTTGATTTTCCGGTCCCGTTTATGCCGATGACTCCAACCTTCTCACCCTCCTGAAGGCTGAATGAGGTTTCATCCAGTAAAATCTTTTCACTATATGCTTTTGTAAGATTTTCAATCGTTAGTATATTCATCTGCAAAGATCCGATACTACCTGATTGATTATTTTACCATCCGCTTTTCCCTTCATCTCTGCCATGACATGCTTCATAATCATTCCTTTATTCCCGGCAGCAATTATATCCGCAAATTTTTCTTCTATATAAGCCTTTACTTCTTCCGGGCTCATTTGCTTCGGCGCATATTCATTAATTACTTCATAGCGGAACTCATACTCAGCCAATAAGTCTTTCCTTGCTTCAGGGCAGGTATCAATCTGCTCTTTTACAGTCTTCAATTCTTTCAAAATCACCCGGTCAACAAGTTCGGCCGGTACATCCTCTCTGCATCCTTCATCAATTGCAATCTTTTTCACAGCAGATACCAGTGAAGAGACAGCCTCTTTCCTGGGCTTATCTTTTGCTTTCATCGCCGCTACCATGTCTGCTCTTAATTTTTCCAGTTCCATGTCTTATAACCTCCAAAATCATTTTACTTTTACCGCCTTGTAGGGACACATTTCCTGACAGCAAAAACATCGGATGCACTTTTTGTAATCGTACACAGGAGGCTCTTTTCTCCCATTTTTAAAGTCTACAGCCTTCCCCTCCACGGGGCAGCTTTCCACGCACACGCCGCACTTTCTGCATATATCCTGTTCAATGTAAGGTTTCTTTTGAAACACCCTTAAGAATCCGATTCTGCCCAGGATTCCTTTCCCTTTTGAAGGGCTCCGTTCCACCTTAAAATCTTTATTTCCAAAACGAGAGACGGCTTCCTCCATAGAAATTGCGCCCTCCGGTGTCAGAATCTCTATTTCCGATTCCTGCCATGTACCTAATCCCATCTTCTGTCCATGAATATTCGTAGGTACATATTCCGGACTCAGATGCACCAGATGGCAGAAGGTACTGTCCAGGGCAACAGGGTCCGCAGACATCAGCAGAACACCCATGGAAACAGGGTCGCCCGATGTGGGACCATTGCCCTCCATCGCGGTAATTCCATCCATGATATAGAGGCGGGGTCTGATATACTGATTCAGATGGATCAGCATACGGGCAAAGCTTTCCGCATTCGGATATTGTGTGTGCCCCTTCGCTTTGTGGAATCCACAGATGCAGCCATATTGATTTTTTACCGCCCCCGTAATATGCTCCAGGGCATGTGTCTTCATCTTACTGATACTGATGAGCGCATCGGCCTCCAGTACATCCTTTGCCAGCATGAAGGTACGCTTTTGCCCGCCGAACTCACTCTGTACAGGTTCAGCCTCCGCAAACTCTTTGGCAGTCACACCATAAGGCTCCATCCTCCCGGTCATACCACTGTTTCTCATAATCTTAGTGGGTGAGCCGACACCGCAGGAGTCTCCGCAGGACAGCCTGGTAAACCCTTCCTCAGCCAGACAGTGGGCAACCGCCTCCATAACTGCCGGATGCGTAATAACTGCCCTGTCCACTTCGGCATCCCGGACCAGGTTTGGTTTCAGAAGTATTCTTTCCTCTTTCCCAATAAAGTATCCAGGGCCTCCCAAAAGTTCCAGACCTTTCTTTACGGCCGGATACAGTTCACTCATCTCATAGGTACTTACAGGGATCAAAACTACTTTTGATTTCATAAATTCACTCCACAGCCTGAACGCCAACTGCAAAAAGCATAAAGCCTGAAAGGTAATCCTGCTGACTCCCTCCAGACTTTATGCGCAAGTATTGGCATACTTTAGTATTTAGATACGGGCTACTCCGGTATCTCTCGCTGCCTTTGCTACAGCTTCTGCTACGGCCTTAGCCACTCGTTTATCGAATGGGTTTGGTATAATATATTCGGCCGTCAAATCCTTTTCATCAATCAATCCTGCAATTGCATAAGCCGCTGCTACTTTCATCTCATCATTGATGTCTTTCGCACGTACATCCAGCGTGCCACGGAAGATTCCAGGGAAGGCCAGAACATTGTTTATCTGGTTTGGAAAATCGCTTCTTCCCGTTCCTATCACTGCAGCACCTGCAGCCTTAGCCAAGTCAGGCATGATCTCCGGCACCGGATTGGCCATCGGGAAAAGAATCGGGTTTGGAGCCATAGTCTTAACCATATCCTCCGTCACTGTTCCAGGAGCAGAAACCCCAATGAATACATCCGCACCGACAAGCATATCTGCCAGACTGCCTTTTTTCTTACTCAGGTTGGAGATCTTAGCCATCTCCTGCTTTTCCTGATTCAGACCATCTCTGCCTTCATAAATCGCACCCTGACGGTCACACATGATTACTTCTTTCAGACCCAGGCTCACAAGAAGCTTAATAATAGCTATACCGGCAGCACCGGCTCCCGAAGTTACAACGCGGATTTCACTGATATCTTTTCCTACGAGCTTCAGGGCATTGATCATGGCAGCCGCAGTTACTACAGCAGTGCCATGCTGGTCATCATGGAAAATCGGGATGTCACAGCGTTCTTTTAATTTTTTCTCGATTTCAAAACATCTGGGGGCTGAGATATCTTCAAGGTTCACACCTCCAAAGCTGCCCGCCAGTAAAGCAACTGTATCGACAATTTCATCAACATCCTTGGTGCGTACGCAAAGCGGAAATGCATCCACATCACCAAATTCTTTAAACAGGACACACTTTCCTTCCATGACCGGCATTCCTGCCTCCGGTCCTATATCCCCAAGTCCAAGCACTGCAGTACCATCAGTAATAACCGCCACCATATTGCCGCGGCGTGTGTATTTATAGGAAAGATCTACATCCTCGGAAATACGCAGACAGGGTTCTGCTACTCCTGGTGTATATGCAATCGACAAATCCTCAGGTGTCTTTAACTCTGCTCTGCTGATAACTTCAATCTTGCCTTTCCATGCTTCATGCTGCTGTAATGCCTTTTCTTTAACGTCCATCATAATGCTCCTTTCTCTGCACTCATCACATATATCATACCTTTCGTTTGTTATCATACCTCTTTTGGAAAGGAATTGCAATGTAAAATTGTTATTTTCTTCACATAATCCAGAATGCTTTTTTGCAAAAAAAGCTATACATATCGGTTAACTTTTATTATATTCTTTTTAAGACATATTATATAACTCCTATTAACATCTATCGTTTGTAATCCTGTCAATTACAATATAGTTATAGAAATCAGGTTTTTCACATAGTGCCGGATACGTGTTGAGGGGCACTGGGTACTGATAATTATTATAAATAAAAAGAACGGGGTAGAAGATAATGAGAGATACAGATGTTATTGAACATATCACAGGTCTCTGTAAGGAACGTGGCTGGACGTATTATCGGCTGGCAAAGGAATCAGAGCTTCCTTACTCGACGATTAACAACATG
>CAMKHH010000183.1 GCA_946412445.1 uncultured Eubacterium sp. | reverse complement strand
TGCATCTGCCACTGCAAATAACTCCTCCATTGATGTAGGGTACATGGCAAATGCACAGACAGAATCTGTTTCACACCGCCGTTCCAGTTCGTCAAGCCCCCGGATTCCCCCGACAAAATCTATTCTGGAATCTGTCTTAATGTCTTTTATCCCGAATATGGGCTCTAATAATTCTCTTTGTAAAAATGCCACATCCAGCGCCCCCACCGGATCGCTTTTACAGCTTTCGCTCTTCATCTGAAGCCGATACCATTTCCCTGCAAGATAAAAGCCCATCTCTCCCTTTGCCTTTGGATGATACGTTCCGTCACACACTGCCTCCACCTTGCAGACCTTTTTAAATTTAGACAGGATTTCCTCTTCTGTATATCCATTCAAATCCTTCAGTACTCTGTTATAATCCATAATCTTTAATTCATCATCCGGAAATAGAACAGAAAGGAAAAAGTTAAACTCCTCTTTTCCTGTATAAGAAGGATATTCTTCTCTTCTTTTCAACGAAACCCGAACTGCCGAAGCCGCCCGATGATGCCCGTCTGCAATATAGGTATGCTCCATCCGTCCGAACAGTTTCGTCAAAGTTTCCATATGTACCACATCCTCAATCACCCATACGCTGTGTCTCACGCCATCCTCAGCCGTAAATGAACAGATGGGGGCTTTCTTCTTTTCTTCTCTCACAATCTGTTTTATCTCAGCCTGACTTCGATAAGCCAAAAAGATCGGTCCCGTCTGTGCACTACAGATATCCACATGCCTCACACGATCCTCTTCTTTCTCTCTTCTGGTGTTCTCATGCTTTTTAACTACACCGTTCAGATAATCATCAACTGCAGAACAGGCCACAAGTCCCGTCTGTGACCGCCCACACATCATCAGCTCATAGATGTAATAACAGGCTCTTTCATCCTGGATAAATGCACCTTCCTTCTCCATATGCTGCAGCAACTCGTCCGCTTTCCGGTAAACAGCCGGATCATACATATCACACGCTACATCAAACTGAGTTTCCGGTCTGTCGATCTTAAGGAACGTATATGGATCCCTTGAAACCTTATCCCTTGCCTCCTTTCTGCTGTAAACATCGTACGGCAAAGCCGCCACTTTCTCTGCCAGATCAACCCTCGGCCTTAAAGCCCTGAATGGTCTGATAACCGCCATCTAACAACCTCCTTCTCTTGCATACTTTGGTATACAGAACAACCGGCATTGGCGATGCATGCCAGGCATGCATCGCCGAATGCCGGCGTCTCCCTTTCCTGCACTGGTTTCTTATCTTTCGTCCGTTATTTCACAATCCGTACTTTCAAAACTCCATCGACAGCTTCCAGTGCCTCTATTATCTCCGCTGTAGCCGGGCTTTCCAGATCTATCAGCGTATAAGCATATCCTTCTTTTCCTTTATTTGTCAGATCCGCAATATTAACCCCTGCATCGCCCAAAACTTTTGTGAACTGGCTGAGCATATTAACTACATTTCTATGGTTAATTGCAATACGTCCTTCGGTCCCACAGCGTCCCATATCGCAGTTTGGAAAATTAACTGAATTCCTGATATTTCCATTCTCCATATAGTCACGCAGCTGCTTCACTGCCATCACGGCACAATTATCCTCCGATTCCTCCGTAGATGCTCCCAGATGCGGAGTAACCAGCGTACCCGGTGCACCCGCCACCGTCGGATTTGCGAAATCAGTAACGTACTTTTTCACTTTTTGGGACTGCAAGGCCGCCACCAATGCATCTTCATCCACCAGAAGATCACGGGCAAAATTCAGGATAACAACCCCTTCCTTCATCATATCTATGGCCTCTTTGTTAATCATCTTTCTGGTGCTTTCCAGCAATGGCACATGGATCGTAATATAGTCACAGTCATGGTAGATTTCTTCTAACGCCTGAATATGATGTATGGAGCGGGAAAGATTCCATGCTGCATCCACAGAAATGTATGGATCGTATCCATAGACATCCATCCCCAGATGTGTTGCCGCATTTGCTACCAGCTGTCCGATTGCTCCCAGACCGATGATTCCCAGCTTCTTACCACTAATCTCACATCCTGAAAACTGTTTCTTCTGTTTTTCTGCCTGTTTTCCCACATCCGGATTTTCCTTCTGGCTTTCCACCCATTCAATACCACCCACGATGTCACGGGATGCCAGCAGCATCCCTGCAAGAACGAGCTCCTTAACACCGTTAGCGTTGGCCCCTGGTGTATTAAACACCACGATTCCATGTTCTGCACATAACTCCAGCGGAATGTTATTCACCCCTGCACCAGCTCTTGCCACGGCACTCAAGTTCTCCGGCAGCTCCATATCATGCATTTTTGCACTTCTTACCAATACCACATCCGCATCATCGATGTTCTTCGTCTCTTCATAATCAGAGCCGAAATTTACCAAACCAACTTCAGAAATCGGATTCAGACAATTATACTTAAACATTCCCATTCTCCCCTTCAAATTTCTTCATAAATGCAACCAGGGCTTCAACACCTTCTTTTGGCATAGCATTGTAGATACTTGCACGCATACCTCCCACCGTTCTGTGGCCTTTTAAGTTCACAAGCCCTGCCGCCGAAGCAGCCTCCACGAATTTTGCATCCAGTTCCTTGTCCCCGGTTACAAATGGAACATTCATCAGGGACCGGTCTTCTTTTACAACCGTACCTTTGAACATCTTGCTGGAATCCAGGTAATCATATAAAATTGCGGCTTTTTCTTCATTATGCTGCTTCATAACCGAAAGTCCGCCCATATTCTTCAGCCACTTGAAGACCTTACCGCACATGTAGATACAAAAGCAGTTTGGCGTATTATACATGGAGTCATTATCCGCATGAGTCTTATACTGCATCATGGTCGGGGTTCCCGGAAGTACCTCCTCAGTAATCAGATCTTCACGGACAATCGCAATCACCATGCCTGCGGGACCTACGTTCTTTTGTACACCTCCGAAAAGAATTCCGTACCTGGACACATCTACAGGCTCTGAGAGAAAACAGGATGAGATATCTGCGACCAGAAGCTTTCCTTTGGTATCCGGCAGCTTTTTGTATTTGGTTCCATAAATTGTATTATTCTCGCAGATGTATACATAATCCGCATCCGGACTTACAGGCAGATCTGTGCAGTCCGGGATATAGGAATATGTTTTGTCTTCAGAGCTTGCAATTTTATTGGCCTTACCATATTTTTGTGCTTCCTGCCATGCTTTTTTCGCCCACTGTCCTGTCACGATATAATCGGCAATCTTGTTTTTCATAAGATTCATAGGCACCATTGCAAATTGAAGAGAAGCACCGCCTTGCAGAAACAGCACTTTATAATTTGAAGGAATCTGCATGAGTTCACGTAAATCCGCTTCTGCCTCCTGAATAATACTGTCAAACATCTTAGACCGGTGGCTCATCTCCATAACAGACATCCCCGTTCCACGATAGTCCAGCATCTCCTCCTGGGCTTCTTTTAATACCTCTTCCGGCAGCACGGCCGGACCTGCGGAAAAATTATAAACTCTGCTCACTTTCCTATCCTCCTGATTCTTCTCAATCCTTTTTTGTGCATTGCATGATATTGGGATCCTTTGATACTACGGATTGTTCCGCACTTTTGACCCTTGTATCATACTATAAGCTTTTGTTATTTTTCTGTCAATCTTTTATTTTTTATCTTTTAAGTCTTTTTCGTCAAAAACATCCTCGATAGGAGCACCTGCCGGAACCATAGGAAATACTTTATCATCACAGTCTATCTGACAATCTATCACAACCGGAGCATTCAAGGCAATTGCCTTCTCAATTGCAGGAGCGACCTCTTCTTTTTTCGTAACCCGGATTCCCACCGCCCCCATGGCTTCAGCCAATTTCACAAAATCCACTTTATCATTCAGAATCGTATTCGAATAACGGTGCTCATAGAACAGTGTCTGCCACTGACGCACCATTCCGAGTACGTGATTATTGATTACCAGTTCAATTACCGGAATATTGCTTCTTACGGCCGTAGCTATCTCATTCATATTCATACGGAAACAGCCATCTCCCGCCACATTCACAACCACATGCTCCGGCCTGCCCATCTTGGCTCCCAGAGCTGCACCAAGACCATAGCCCATAGTGCCTAATCCTCCGGATGTAATAAGCTGGCCGGGGCGATTGTAGCTATAGTATTGAGCAGCCCACATCTGATGCTGCCCAACATCTGTTACAATGATCTCATCGCCTTTTCTCTTACAGT
>CAMKHH010000182.1 GCA_946412445.1 uncultured Eubacterium sp. | reverse complement strand
AAGTGCATAGATCTGACGCCCTGAAACCATCTTGCTGGTAATAAAGTGATAGATTCCAATCAGCGCTGCCATGATTACAAGTACAATCGGAATCCCCCGGTAAACTGCCAGACGATACATGAAAAACCAGATAATTCCAATAAATACAGCCAGTTTAATGCCCATCTGCCAGAGTGGATTTACAGCGAATCCATATTTTAGTTTACGTTTATACGATTTATACTCGGATAAGATAAGCAGCACAGTAGCTGTCAGTGCAACCAGAAAGCAAATCAGGTCAAATGCAAAGCCGCCAATCTGTATTGTGATTGTTGGAAGATACCCCGCACCGATTGCATTATAAGAATTTGGAAGCGGTCCCTTGGTTTGTGCCTGCAGTGCCACATAGGTAAGTCCCCGACCAATTAACATAGTTGCCAGAGTAACGATGAACGGTGGAATTCCCAAAAGCGATATAAATGCCCCCTCAAAAACCCCGACTGCCAGCCCTACCAGAATTGCCGCCAAAATAGCTATCGGTATCGGAAGATTATAATCCAGGATAAGAATTGCTGAAACTGCTCCGGTCAACGCAACCGTTGACCCAACACCCAGGTCAACATTTCCGGTCAGTACACATAAAAGCATTCCGACAGCCAGAACGACTATGTATCCATTCTGCATGACGAGATTATTAAGGTTCATGGGTGTTGCATTTTTACCTCCTGATAATATGAAAAAAATAAGAAAAATCACAATCAGGGCAATGACCATCCCATATTCTTTAATTTTAATGTTAATCCTCTTACTGTCCATTACTTTTCTTTCCCTCCATGTGAAATTATGCTTTTCATAATATTTTCCTGTGTCAATTCATCTTTTTGAATTTCTCCGGCAATATGTCCTTCACTTATTACATATGCCCGGTCACAGGTTCCAATAATTTCAGGCATCTCTGAGGAGATTACAATAATTGCCTTGCCCTGTTTTGCCAGATCATTGATGACACAGTAAATTTCATATTTTGCCCCAACATCAATTCCTCTGGTTGGTTCATCCAAAATAAGCACATCCGGATGGGTCTGAATCCATTTTGCAAGTACGACCTTCTGCTGGTTGCCGCCGGAAAGAGAGCCCACATCCTGTTCAATCGAATTTGCTTTAATATTAATTAATTTCTTATACTTCTCCGCTTCCAGAATTTCTTTATTCTGATCGATGATGCCCTTCCTTGCAAAATGTTCTTTTAAGGCCGCCATCGACATATTATGCTTAATATCATCAATTAACACAAGCCCATAGCTTTTCCGATCCTCCGACACATAAGCAATTTTATTATGAATGGCATCTTTGACTGTCTTAATTTCAACTTTTTTCCCATGTAACAGGATATCACCACTTATTTTCTGACCGTATGAATGTCCAAAGATACTCATAGCCAGTTCTGTCCGTCCAGCTCCCATCAGACCCGCAAATCCAACCACCTCTCCTGCCCTGACTTTAAAATTCACACCGCTGATAACCTTTCTGTTAGCGTCCTCCGGATGAAATACATTCCAGTCCTTTATTTCCAGAACTGTATCTCCGATTTTACTCTCCCTTTTCGGATACCGGTTTGTCAGCTCACGTCCAACCATCCCTTTGATGATGCGGTCCTCTGTAAATTCCGTGCTTTCTTTTTCCAGTGTTTCAATGGATTTTCCATCTCTGATGACTGTGATGGAGTCGGCAACATAACTGATTTCATTCAATTTGTGGGATATAAGAATGCAGGTAATCCCCTGCGCTTTAAGCTGCAGCATGATTTCCAGCAGATGCCTGCTCTCTTCATCATTTAAAGCCGCTGTTGGTTCATCCAGAATCAGCAAGCTCACATTTTTTTCCATGGCTTTTGCAATCTCAATCAACTGCTGCTTTCCAACGCCCAGAGAATTCACCGGCTGGCTGATATCTTCTCCTTGCAAACCCACCTTTGCCAGTACTTCCTGTGCTCTTCTCCTGGTCTTGGTCCAGTCTATCACCCCTCTCATGCCGGTAACCTCGTTTCCAACAAATACATTTTCCGCTATCGACAGATACGGGCTTAGTGCCAGCTCCTGGTGAATGATAACAATTCCCTGCTGCTCACTTTCCCGGATATCGGAAAATTTGCAGGCTTCCCCCTGATAATAAATCTCTCCGGTATAGGTTCCATAGGGATATACACCGGACAGGATGTTCATCAGCGTGGATTTTCCAGCACCATTTTCCCCACACAGTGCATGAATTTCACCTTTTTTCACTTTAAGGTTGACATCATCCAGTGCTTTTACCCCAGAAAATTCTTTTGTGATATGCCGCATCTCTAAAATAAATTCGGACATTTTTGCTCTTTCTCCTTTTTATCCTCTCTATTACCTTGGATGGTTGTACATTACATGTGGGAATCAAGAAACCTGATTCCCACATCCTTGTCATTTATTTCAACTCATCTTTAGTATAATAGCCCGAATCGATTAAGGCTTTCTCATAGTTTTTTGCATCTACCGCAATGGGATCACACAGATACGATGGTACGGTCAATTTGTTATTGTCATAAGTACTTTCGTCATTGATTTCAGGTTCTTTTCCCTCTAACACAGCCTGAACCATGGTTACACACTTTTCGGCAAGAATACGTGTATCTTTGAATACGGACATTGTCTGAGAACCGCTTATAATGTTTTTAATTGCCATCAGCTCTGCATCCTGCCCGGTAATCAACGGCCATTCATCACCTACTTTGTATCCGGCTCCGGTCAGCGCGGAGGCACAACCATAGCTTAAGCCATCAAATGCACTCGCTATGACATCAAGATGCTCTCCATCGCCATAATAACCGGACAGAATATCCTCACATCTCTTCTGCGCTGTTTCCTGGCTCCATCTTAAGGTATTGGTCTGAGAAAATTCCGTCTGTCCGGATTGGCATACTAAAACACCATTGTCCAAATATGGTTTAAGTACCGACATCACACCCTGGTTGAGAAAAACAGCATTGTTATCATCCGGTGATCCCATAAAAAATTCAATATTATAGTGCTTCCCTTCATCTGCTGCTTTGTCCAGCTCCATCTTTTCTTCTATGTATTCTCCAATAATTTTACCGACGCCCTCGTTATCAAATGTTGCATAATACGAAACTGCATCTGTATCCATCAGCAGCCGGTCATAAGCAATGACAGGTATACCGTTTGTTTTTGCATCTGCCAGAACATTGACAAGTGCTGAAGAATCCACGGATGCAACAACCAGACAGTCTGCGCCATTATTAATCAGATTTTCAATCTGTGAAACCTGTTGCTGGACATCATCCTCGGCATATTGCAAGTCTACTTCATAGCCCAAAGCCTCCAGCTCTTTTTTCATATTATTGCCATCCTGAATCCAGCGTTGTGAGGACTGCGTAGGCATCGCAACACCTACTTTTTTGCCACTGCTTTCTTTTTTATTATCTTCACTTGTAGTGCCAGAAGAACTCTGTGTGCTTGTCCCGGCGGTTCCGGATACTTCCGCAGGTGATTTTGAACCGCAGGCTGCCATCTGGAACACCATTGCCGTTGTTAGTAATGCGCTTAATATTTTCTTTTTCATACTGCTCTCCTTTATTGAATAGGTTTTTATACAGACATATTATAAAAACTATTCTTGCAAAAGGACATTGAATAATTTTAACAGAAGTTATAAATTTCTCATATGAAATTGTTTATCTGCTTTTTTCTACTGGAAATACAAGTTTCTGAATGCTTTCTTCAAACAAATTATCCAGATTAACAAGTGTTGCTTCCATATATATATCCCTGTCAACAATATATTTCCCATTGATAAGATTATAAGCATTCTCCACACCCAGGTATCCAATTGCAAATTGATTCTGAACAAGCAGTCCATCGATCGTTCCATTCTTTAGCAGTTCAATGGCAATTGTATTATTATCAAATCCAATCATCTTTATTTTATTACCTAACCCGGCTTCTTCTATGGCAGTTCCGGCTCCCACCGTAGTATACTCATTGAATGCGATTACTGCATTGATTTCAGGATAGTGTTCAAGAAGCTCGATGGTTCCCTCTCTGGCAGATTCCATGTTTGAATCGACAGAAACCTTTCCAATGATTTCAGCATTCTTTATGTTTTCAATAACATCCGTAAATCCAAGCTCACGTTCCTGTCCATTAGCAGTTCCCCCGGCCATGTTTACAATACCAATCCGAAGTTTCTCCAAAGCACCTTCCACCATTGCTTCTCCAGCCTTTTTACCGGATGCATAGTTATCCGTAC
>CAMKHH010000181.1 GCA_946412445.1 uncultured Eubacterium sp. | reverse complement strand
ATCATGAATTGACCGAATTGGAGGGAAAGGTGCCGGGTGTCCATAATTACTGCATCGCGGTAAAGGAAAAGGGAGATGATATTGTATTCCTTCGTAAGATAGTAGCGGGCGGGGCTGATAAAAGCTACGGAATCCAAGTCGCACGCCTTGCCGGTGTTCCGGAAAATGTACTTTCCCGTGCCAAAGAGTTGGTGGAACAGCTGATTACCTCGGATATCACTGCCACTGTAAGGGACATGACGGGGCAGAAAAAAAGCGGACCGAAAAAACCAAGCTTCGATGAAGTCGATATGGCTCAGATGTCCCTGTTTGATACCGTGCAGGATGATGCTATCATACAGGAAATCCGAAATCTGGACCTTACAAATCTGACTCCTATGGATGCAATGAATACACTGTACAGCATCCAGAATAAGATTAAAAACAGATGGTAACCTTTCAGGCTTTGAAATGGAGGTATACATGGGAACAATTGAAGTACTGGATAAAAATACAATTGATAAAATAGCGGCAGGAGAGGTCGTGGAGCGCCCTGCCTCTATTGTTAAGGAGCTCGTGGAAAATGCCATAGATGCAGGCGCTACGGCAGTTACTGTGGAGATAAAGGAAGGGGGCATCTCCTTTATCCGTATTACCGACAATGGCAGTGGAATTCAAAAAGACCAGGTACGCCTGGCCTTTCTGCGTCATGCCACCAGTAAAATACGCTCCGTGACAGACCTGGTTCATATTGTATCTCTGGGCTTTCGCGGAGAAGCACTATCCAGCATTGCCGCCGTATCACAGGTAGAGCTGATAACAAAAAGGCCGGAGGATCTGACGGGTGTAAGATATGTAATTGAAGGCAGTGAAGAAAAGACTTTTGAGGAGATCGGAGCCCCTGATGGCTCCACATTCCTGATTCGCAATCTCTTTTATAATACACCTGCCCGTGCAAAATTCTTAAAAACGCCCCTGACCGAGGGCAATGCAGTTTCCGGCTGTGTGGAACAGATGGCCCTGTCCAATCCACAGATATCCTTTAAGTATGTGCAGAACTCTCAAATTAAATTGCATACCAGCGGTAACGGAAATCTAAAGGAGCTGGTGTATCACATCTACGGAAGGGAGATATCAAAAGAACTGGTTGAAATCAATCACTCGTCTGAGTTGATGAATATCCGCGGATTTCTTGCAAAACCTTCTGTATCCAGAGGAAACCGTAATTTTGAAAATTACTATGTCAATGGCCGTTATGTAAAGAGCAAGCTTTTGTCAAAGGCAATTGAGGATGGATATCATGGTTTCATGATGCAGCATAAATATCCTTTTACTCTGCTTTATATCACTTTGGATGGCGAACGGGTGGACGTCAATGTTCATCCGTCCAAAATGGAACTTCGCTTCTCAAATCAGGAGGAGCTTTATAATCAACTCATTCATGCGGTTAAAGATGCTTTGCTGGAACGTGAACGGATACCGCAGGTAGTCCCAGGAAAAGAAGAGGCAAAAAAAAGAAATCAGACAAGCAATCTTAGGAATACCATTCCCGAGCCTTTTGAATATCAGCGCAGATCATCCTCTCCGGAGAATCAGAAATTATCTGCTTCGCTTCCATATAAGCTGAACAACTCCGTCCTTTTCCCCCAGCCTTTTGTAAGCGCTGCACCGGCTGTACCGGGAAGCGAGAGTAAGCCATCCATCCCGGAAGCTATAGCAGAAGCCGGAAGCTATCCGTCTTCCAAAAAGCCAGTGCCAAATACACCTGAACCGGGAAATAAATCAGAACAGATGAACCTGTTCGACAATCGAATGCTTTCTAAAGAAGCGCGCAGTTCTCATAAAATTATCGGACAGGTCTTTGATACTTACTGGCTGGTCCAGTATGACGACAGCCTTTATATTATTGACCAGCATGCCGCACACGAAAAAGTCCTGTATGAGAGAATGATGAAGAATTATCAGGAAGCGGAGCTGCTTCAAAAATACAAGGATGTTTTCACCTCGTTCGGGTTTGAAATTGATCCCTTTGGCGGAAAAGAATATCAAATCAGTGCGATTCCCGCGAATCTCTATGGGGTAGCCTCTTCGGAGCTGTTCGTTGAGATTTTGGATCATCTGGAGGAAACAGGTGCGAAGACACTGGATGTGATAACAGAAAAATTGGCTTCCATGTCATGCAAAGCAGCGGTGAAGGGAAATCACAGGCTGTCCAGAGTGGAAGTTGAAGCGTTGATTGACGAACTTCTGACACTGGAGAATCCTTACAACTGTCCTCACGGCAGACCCACGATCATATCCATGCCGCGTTACGAACTGGAAAAAAAATTCAAACGAATTGTGTAGGTGATTTTACTTGAAGAAACCGTTATTAATATTGACAGGTCCCACAGCAGTGGGGAAGACCGGTTTGTCCATAGAACTGGCAAAGCAGCTGAATGGTTCCATTATCTCTGCAGATTCTATGCAGGTTTACAAACATATGGACATTGGCTCTGCGAAAATCAAAAGGAAAGAGATGCATGGGATTCCTCATTATCTGATTGATGTATTGGAGCCTTGGGAGGAATTTAATGTAGCATGTTTTCAACAGATGGCGAAAGATGCCGCAGCGGAAATCTACCGGGAAGGAAGACTTCCTATCATGGTGGGCGGAACCGGATTTTATATTCAGGCTTTCCTGAAAGATGTAGATTTTTCGGATGACAGCGGACAGTCGCCCCTCCGTAAAGAATTGGAGAAGAAAGCAGAGCTTTTTGACCGGCATATCCTTCATCAGAAGCTAAGAGATGTGGACCCGGTCTCAGCGGAGGGAATCCATCCCAATAATGTAAAACGTGTTATTCGAGCTTTGGAATACTATTATGAGACCGGTACCCCGATTTCACAGCATAACGCCAGACAGATGGAAAGAGAATCCCCTTATTGCTTTGCTTATTTTGTGCTGAATGATGAGAGAAGCTGCCTTTATGCCCGTATTGACAGGAGGGTGGATCAAATGATGGAACAGGGGCTCTTAAGCGAGGTACGACGACTAAAGGAGATGGGATGCAATAACCGGATGATTTCCATGCAGGGGCTGGGATATAAAGAACTGTTGGCTTATCTGGACGGAGCATATACGCTGGAGGAAGCAGTCGGGATCATCAAACGGGATACCCGCCATTTTGCCAAACGGCAGATTACCTGGTTCAAGCGGGAAAAGGAAGTTGTCTGGATAAATAAACCAGAATTTGGTTACGATGAAGATAAGATACTGGACGCCATATTGTCCATTTGGAAGGAAAAGATATCATGACAATCGATAAAGCTGGAATGTATAAAAAACTGGGCATCAGTAAAGAAGTGCTGGGATTTGGAACAGAAATCGAGCTGTCTTTAAAAGACAGGTTTTTAAAAATAGATGAGATTGCAGAATATAATCAGCTGAAGGTCATCCACGCGATGCAGGAGCATAAGGTCAGTGAAGCCTGCCTTTATGAATCCAGTGGATATGGATATAACGATCTCGGCCGGGATACGCTGGAGGAGGTCTATGCCACGGCATTTGGTGCCGAAGCGGCGCTGGTACGACCCCAGATTGCCTGTGGAACCCATGCCTTGTCGGTTGCTCTTTCAGGAAATCTGCGCCCGGGGGATGAATTGCTCTCTCCTGTGGGAAAACCTTATGATACACTTTCGGAGGTTATTGGGATTCGCCCATCCAGAGGCTCTCTTGCAGAATATGGAGTGACTTATCGTCAGGTGGATCTCCTTGCGAACGGCACCTTTGATTATGCCAATATAAAAAAAGCGGTGAACGAAAAAACAAAACTGGTAACCATCCAGCGTTCCAAGGGTTATCAGACACGTCCCACCTTCTCAGTTACCCAGATTGGGGAATTAATTCAATTTATTAAAGGGATAAAACCAGATGTTATCTGTATGGTGGACAACTGCTACGGCGAGTTTGTAGAGACGATTGAGCCCTGTGAAGTGGGAGCCGATTTGATGGTAGGATCATTGATTAAAAATCCCGGTGGTGGTCTCGCTCCAATCGGCGGATATATCGCAGGGAAGGAGGAATATGTGCAAAATGCCGCATTTCGTCTTACCTCCCCGGGTCTCGGAAAGGAGGTCGGTGCAACCCTGGGGGTGAACAAATCCTTTTATCAAGGGTTTTTCCTGGCACCTACGGTTACAGCCGGAGCATTAAAGGGAGCAATATTTGCAGCAAATATTTATGAGAAACTGGGATACACAGTAGTACCTGACGGGCGAGCGGAACGTCATGACATCATTCAGGCGGTTACTCTCCGAAGTGC
>CAMKHH010000180.1 GCA_946412445.1 uncultured Eubacterium sp. | reverse complement strand
GTTAAAAATATAACATTATATATTTTGCACAAAGGAAAGAGGCAGATGGAAGGATGCTGCAGAATAGTCCGGATATGTATGGAATTGGAAACAGGCCTCAAGTACTATAGTGAGTGAGTAGCAACACAGTACTTAAGGAGGATGACCTGAATCCACTTCACATATAAAAATCATATTTCAAGGAGGTTTGGAATGGCAAAAATGACGACCGAAAAGGTACAGGCACCCATTGACAGTGTGGAGGCATTACAGGAGAGAATCGCTTCCATGAGAGAAGCACAGAAGAAATTTGCTACATACACACAGGAACAGGTAGATAAGATCTTTTTCCATGCGGCCATGGCGGCCAATAAGCAGCGTATTCCGCTTGCAAAGATGGCCTGCGAAGAGACAGGAATGGGCGTCGTAGAGGATAAAGTTATTAAAAACCACTATGCAGCAGAGTACATGTACAACTCCTATAAGAATGTGAAGACCTGTGGTGTGATTGAACAGGATACTTCTTATGGAATAAAAAAGATTGCCGAGCCTATGGGCATTGTGGGGGCTGTCATTCCCACAACCAATCCTACATCCACAGCGATTTTTAAAACCCTGATTTGTCTTAAAACCCGGAATGCGATAATTATCAGCCCTCATCCGCGGGCTAAAAAGTGCACGATTGAAGCAGCCAGAATTGTTCTTGAAGCAGCTGTTAAAGCCGGGGCACCGGAAGGAATTATTGAATGGATTGAAGAGCCGACCATAGAATTGTCCAATGAGCTCATGAAATCTGTGGACGTAATTCTGGCCACAGGTGGTCCTGGTATGGTGAAGGCCGCATATTCTTCAGGAAAACCGGCAATCGGGGTCGGCCCCGGAAATACGCCTGTCATCATGGATGATAGCTGTGATGTAAAGACAGCCGTGTATTCGGTCATTCATTCTAAAACTTTTGATAATGGTATGATTTGTGCATCTGAACAGTCGGTAACTGCACTGGCAGGTATCTATGAGCAGGTGAAACAGGAGTTTATTGACAGAGGATGTCATATACTGAATAATGAGGAACTGGATAAAGTCCGTAAGATTATCCTGAACGAGGCAGGAGCAGTGAATGCCCGTATTGTTGGACAGAAGGCTTCTGTAATCGCTAAGCTTGCAGACATTGAAGTGCCTGAGAATACCAAGATTTTGATTGGCGAGGTGGATTCCGTGGATGTTTCGGAACCATTTGCTCATGAGAAGCTTTCCCCGGTACTTGCTCTTTATAAGGCAAAGGACTGGGAAGATGCGCTGAACAAGGCTGAACAGCTGATTGCAGACGGAGGTTATGGACATACTTCATCTTTGTATATTAATCCGGCCGAAACAGAGAAAATTGCAGAGCATTCCGAGCGCATGAAAACCTGCCGCATTTTAATTAATACACCGTCTTCCCACGGAGGTATCGGAGACCTGTATAACTTCAAACTCGCTCCGTCACTCACACTTGGCTGTGGATCTTATGGCGGCAACTCGGTTTCAGAGAATGTGAATGTAAAACACCTGATTAATATCAAAACAGTAGCAGAGAGGAGAGAGAACATGCTTTGGTTCCGCACCCCGCAAAAGGTATACTTCAAAAAAGGGTGCCTGCCAGTGGCACTGGATGAGTTAAAAACCGTATATGACAAAAAGAAAGCATTCATTGTAACGGACACGTTTTTGTTCAGCAACAACTATACAAAGCCAATTACGGATAAGCTGGATGAGATGGGAATTACTCATGCCTGCTTCTATGAAGTAGCTCCCGATCCAACACTGCAGACTGCAAGAAAGGGACTGGAGCAGCTTAAAGCCTTTGGACCTGATGTTATTATTGCTCTGGGCGGCGGCTCTGCCATGGATGCCGGCAAGATTATGTGGTTGATGTATGAGCATCCGGAGTGTGAATTTGAAGATCTGGCCATGGACTTTATGGATATCCGTAAGAGAGTATATACATTCCCGAAGATGGGAGAAAAGGCGATGTTTGTTGCAATACCGACTTCTTCCGGAACCGGTTCGGAGGTGACGCCGTTTGCAATCATCACAGATGCCGATACTGGAACAAAGTGGCCGATTGCCGACTATGAACTGCTTCCTAATATGGCAATCATTGATACGGATTTCATGATGAATCAGCCGAAAGGTCTGACCAGCGCTTCCGGCATTGATGCTCTGACTCATGCTCTTGAAGCCTATGCATCTATCATGGCGACAGACTATACGGATGGTCTGGCATTGTCCGCAGTGAAGAACATCTTCGGATATCTGCCGGCAGCTTATGAGAAGGGTGCGGCGGATTCGGTTGCAAGGGAAAAGATGGCCAATGCTTCTACTATGGCAGGTATGGCATTTGCCAACGCGTTCCTGGGTGTCTGCCACTCTATGGCACATAAACTGGGAGCCTATCATCACCTGCCCCATGGTGTTGCCAATGCGCTTCTGATTGAACATGTTATGCGTTATAATGCGGATCCGGCTCCTGTCAAGATGGGAACGTTTTCCCAGTATCCTTATCCCCATGCACTGGAGCGGTATTGTGAAATTGCGCGTTTCATAGGAATCTGTGGAAAAGATGATAATGAAACCTTTGAACTTTTCCTGAAAGCGATTGCAGATCTGAAGGAAAGAGTTGGAATCAAGAAGAATATTAAGGATTACGGCATAGAAGAGGCTGCATTCCTGGAGACGTTGGATGAGATGGTTGAAAATGCATTTAACGATCAGTGTACAGGTGCGAATCCGAGGTATCCGCTGATGTCCGAGATGAAGGACATGTATCTGAAGGCTTATTACGGGGAAGTACCCCAGCCTGAAAAAGCAGAACCTGAGACAGATGCAGAGCAGGTGTGATTTAAACTAAAAAAATCTTGCAGTTCCTGAAAGTATTCGTTATACTGGAAAGGCATGACTGATGCAGCAAAGCGTGTAGAAATAATTTTCGGACATGCTTTAAGCATAGGTCATGCCTTTTAAGATGAAAAGACCGAGGTAAAAGATGTATAAAATTTTAAGAGAAGAAGGAAGAGCAAAGCGTGCCCGGATGGATACTGTACATGGAGTCATTCAGACGCCTGTATTTATGAATGTGGGAACGGCCGCTGCAATCAAGGGAGCAGTTTCCACCATGGATCTGCAGCAGATCAAGACGCAGGTGGAGTTATCTAATACCTATCATCTTCATGTTCGTCCGGGAGATGAGGTGGTGAAGAAGATGGGAGGACTTCACAAATTCATGGTCTGGGATAAACCCATTCTTACAGATTCGGGAGGTTTTCAGGTATTTTCACTGGCGGGATTAAGGAAAATTAAGGAAGAGGGTGTATATTTCAATTCGCATATAGATGGAAAGAAGATTTTTATGGGTCCGGAGGAAAGTATGCAGATACAGTCCAATCTGGCATCCACCATTGCTATGGCATTTGACGAATGTCCTTCAAGTGTAGCCGACCGCAGTTATGTACAGGCTTCTGTCGATCGGACTGCAAGATGGCTGCAGCGCTGTAAAGATAAGATGGCCTTGCTGAACCAGCAGGAAGAAACCATCAACAGACATCAGCTCCTCTTTGGAATTAATCAGGGGGCAATATATCCGGATATCCGTATCGAACACGCAAAACGTATCCGGGAGATGGATCTGGATGGATATGCTGTGGGTGGTTTGGCCGTAGGGGAAAGCCATGAGGAAATGTATCATATTCTGGACGAGGTGGTACCTTATCTTCCCAAGGATAAACCTGTTTACCTGATGGGGGTAGGAACACCTGCGAATATTCTGGAAGGCGTGGAACGTGGTGTGGACTTCTTTGACTGTGTATATCCAAGCAGGAATGGGAGACATGGGCATGTCTATACCAACCAGGGAAAACTGAATCTGTTCAATGCAAAATTTGAACTGGATGCCCGACCCATTGAAGAGAGCTGCCAGTGTCCGGCATGCCAACACTATAGCAGGGCTTATATTCGTCATCTGCTGAAAGCGAAAGAGATGCTGGGGATGCGCCTTTGTGTGCTTCATAATCTATATTTCTATAATACAATGATGGAAGAAATCAGGGATGCACTGGATGAAGGAAGATTTGCATCCTATAAGCGAAACAAACTGGAAGGCTTCAGGGAGACTCAGGCATAAGTTCGATTGTACTCAACACCTTATGATACTACGGATTGCTCCACACTTTGTGTTTCCACAATCCCAGTATCAAAAAAGACTTGCCCAAATGACTGCTTTACGGTATCATGTGTATAGTGAAAGTGCGGCAAGGCGTACTTGAGTTATCTGAGAGGAGATACAAGGAGGAA
>CAMKHH010000179.1 GCA_946412445.1 uncultured Eubacterium sp. | reverse complement strand
CCAGTGCTCTGGCTATGCAGAGCCTCTGACGCTGGCCTCCTGAAAAATTTCTGCCCCCGGTCATCACAAGTTCATCCAGACCATATTCTTTCTTCTCCACAAAATCTTTTGCCTGTGCGATAGAAAGAGCCTCCCAGATCTGCCCGTCTGTGGCATCTTTATTTCCCCACTGCATATTTTCTCGAATCGTCCCATGAAAGAGAACAGACTTCTGAGGGACAATCCCAATCCGTCCCCTGAGTTCCTCAAAAGAATACTTCTCCACCGGAATTCCATTGACAAAAACTTTCCCATCATCGATATCATAAAATCTGGGAATCAGATGAATCAGCGTAGATTTTCCGGAGCCTGTGCCCCCTATGATTCCAATTGTATCTCCCTTTCTCACATAAAAGTCAATGTCTGTCAGGGATTGCGCCTGCGCCCCGGCATAGGAAAAATTCACGTGTTCAAATCTTACTGCATCTTCCGTCTGTTCCTGCTTTTCAAGTGGTTTTTCCGGTTCTGTCATACTGGGGGACAGTTGAAAAACCTCGTTAACCCTGATTGCGCTCGCCCAGGCCCTTGTAACGGCAATCACCAGACTGGCCAGCGTCAGCAATGCCAGCAAAATCTGATTCATATAATTAATCAGCGCTATCACTTCGCCCTGAGTCAGATTCCCTTCATCTACCTGATGCCCGCCTGTTATTAATATAGCGATAATCGCCAAGTTCACCAGTACATAAGTAATCGGATTCATCAAAGCCGAAATCCGGCCTGCCTTCATCTGGATATCCTTTAATTCTTCATTCGTCTCACCGAATCTTTCCTGTTCGTCCCTTTGTCTGGAAAATGCACGTACGACGCGGGCGCCTACATAATTTTCTCTTGTAAGCAGTACCACGCGATCCAGCATATTCTGGACGCGTTTATAGATGGGAATCGTCAGTTTCACAATCAGAAAAATAGCCAGTGAAATCAGTGGGACTGCAATAAGAAAAATCACGGTAAGCCTTGCACTGATTGAAAATGCCATAATTACTGCCCCAACTACAAGAAATGGGGATCTCAAAAATAATCTCAAAAAAAGATTTACACCAGTCTGCACCTGGTTCACATCACTGGTAATTCTTGTAACGAGTGTTGGAATACCTGCCGTATCCAATTCTGTATAAGACAGACGGTTAATGTGCCTATACAGATCTGCTCTCAAATTTGTTCCGAAGCCATAGGCCGCTGTAGCAGCAAAATACTGGGCAATCACTGAACATACCAGTCCGATAACACCCAAGGCAACTAAAAGCACACATTGCTTCCAGATATAGGGGTTATCTTTATTCCTGATACCGATGTCAATAATCCGCGCCGTAATTACCGGCACAAACAGTTCAAAGCTCGCCTCCAGCATCTTAAACAATGGTGCTATGATACTTTCCCTGATGTGACCTTTAAGATACTTTAGTAATTCCTTCATAGATCTTTTCCTTTTCCTGATATTTTATCCTTAGATTATTGTAACAGAATGAAAAGCATGGAGGCTCAATATGAAAAAATCAATTGGTTTTATCGGAAGCGGAAATATGGGAAGTGCAATTATAGGGGGCATTATTTCCTCTCATCTGGTCGCACCCTCTGACATTACAGCTGCAGATATTTCACCGTCTGCCCTTGAGGGCCTGAGGGAGAAATTCGGAATTCATACCTCATCGGATAATCTCCACGTGGCTGCTCACTCGGATATCTTATTCTTATCTGTAAAGCCAAATATATACCCGATTGTAATTAAAGAAATAAAAGAAAGTATAAGAGAAAGCACCATCATAGTGGCAATCGCTGCAGGGCAGTCCATAGAAAAAATCGAAGCGCTTTTCGAACGGGATATTAAGCTGGCGAAAGTAATGCCCAATACCCCTGCTCTGGTGGGTGCAGGAATGGCGGCCATAAGTCCTAATAAATTTCTTGATGAGGAGGAACTTACAGATGTCCTGGAAATCTTCAAGAGTCTCGGGAAGGCAGAGGTCGTACCGGAACACCTGATGGATGTGGTGACCGGAATCAGCGGCTCCTCCCCCGCCTACGTATATATGTTCATAGAGGCTATGGCTGATGCAGCGGTCGCGGAAGGTATGCCAAGAGCTTTGGCTTATGAATTTTCTGCTCAGGCAGTCCTGGGTTCGGCTAAAATGGTACTGGATACCAACCAGCATCCCGGAGCATTAAAGGACATGGTATGCTCGCCCGGCGGCACTACAATCGCAGCAGTATGCGAGCTGGAAAGGAAAGGGATGAGAGATGCCGTGATTTCTGCCGTAAAAGTTTGTACGGAGAAGTCCAGAGATATGGGGCGAAGCTGAAAAGGGAGGCTTATAGCTGCACTCCCGGATAGTTCTTTATTGTTTTCAGAACAGGATACGTATAGCTTTTAACGACGCAATAATCTTCTCTGAAGCTTTGAAGCAGCCCATCCAGCGTTTTAGTAGAATCAGTAACTACCTTCATGATGTACTCAAATTCCCCCGTAATACAATGACATTCAACAATTTCCGGTATCTGTTGAATGAGCTGGCGGAATTTCTTCTGTGCAGCATAGGACTGTTCTTTCAGAGTCACCATACAGAAGCAGGTAAGATTTTTCCCCAGCTTATGGTCATCCAGCAGTGCCGTGTATCCACATATGTATCCGGCTTGTTCCAGTTTACGGAGGCGCTCACTTGTTGAAGGCAGGGATAAGTTTATCTGTTTGCTGATATCTTTCAGCGAGGCCCGGGCGTTCTTTTGAAGAGCTTGTAACAGGGTTTCATCAATTCTATCCATAATTTCCCTCCCAGGAAGTCAGGCGGACATGTCCGCCTGACTTCCGAACTTGTGCAGAAATAGCTGCTTCTCTTCCAAGTCTGATGGCTAACAGGTAACGGTTTCAGGAACTTCTGGTTTAAATAGTAACACCTTAAATAATTCAGGTCAACAAAAAAAGTATTTAAAATATTTAGGCACAATAAACTTATCATTGCGAATTATCTTGAATTATTTGAATACTATTTACATTTCATACGAAACTCCTTATAATCACCATACACTATGAACAACATTTATATATAAAAATCAGAAAAAATGTTACTTTTTTATTTAGCTTTTATTTCCAGTACAATAGCTGAGGAGGAACGTTCATCGATGTTAAAAAACAAATGGTTTAAATTTCTTGTCGTGTATTTAAGCGCAGCAACATTGGCTTTAAGTCAGCTTAAAATCTCACCAATACAGATGAGCATGGATTTAAGTGTCGAAAAATTCGGATGGCTTATGTCTGTGTTTACCCTGTCAGCATTATTTCTTGCTCTTCCGGGTGGAACTATGATTCATAAGTATGGTGCAAAGAAGGTTGGAATCATGGTGCTGGTCTGTCTGGTTCTGGGTAATGTATTAGGATTATTCAGTGTAAGTGATGCCGGGGTAACAAATTATACGCTGCTTCTTATCAGCCGCATCATAGAAGGTGTCTCATTTTCAATGATCAACCTGATAGCCATGGTCTTTATCGGAGAATGGTTTGATAAGGGTTCATCCGGTATTGCAATTGGGATTTTTGGAACCTTCTCTGCTCTTGCATCCATGTTTGGATTTAACCTGTATCTTCCGATTTTTAATAAATTTGGTATTCGTGCTGTATGGGGAGTCACTGCAATTTTGGCTGGTATTGCTTTATTCGGATTTATCTTCCTGCTGGACGATGTCCGGGAAGAAGAATCCAATGGTGAACAAAGTACATATAAAGAGGTGTTTAAGCAAAAGAACACCTGGCTGTTGTCAATTGCAATGTTTACCATGACATTTGTGCTCTACACATTCATTGCATATTATCCAAGGATTCTTACAGAGGTATTTGGGCTTTCCATTGAAAAGGCAAACGCAAATTCAGGGTTCTTTGGTCTGGTCGGCGTTCCGTTTGGATTTGTTGCCGGTGTTATTATAGACAAGTTCAAGGTGAGGCCACCGGCTTTGGGTATTATTACAGGCCTCATAATGGCTTTTGGATGCTTCATGGTGATTTTTGTACCATCTTCCATGGCAACGGTACAGGTTGTTCTGTTGAGTGCAGCAATCAGCTTATTCTCTTCCAGTATTTCCATCTCCGTTCCCAGAACAGTGATCCGGAAAGAACTGATAGGACAGACCTTTGCTGTAGTTTATCTGTTCTATTACCTGGGAGTTACCATAGGTGCTGCTGCCGTGGCGAAAATAGCTTTTGCTTCCGGAAGCTGGAAAACAGCTTCCGGTGTGATGGGAATCATTGTTCTCCTCGGTGTACTGTGTATGTTTCTCCTTCATAT
>CAMKHH010000178.1 GCA_946412445.1 uncultured Eubacterium sp. | reverse complement strand
TTTACTTAAAACCTCTCTCTGGCGTTCCGTCCTCTGATAATCTGCATTTCCAACATATCGGATTCTGGCATAAGCCACCGCCTGATACCCGTCCATAAGCTGTTCACCGCTCTGCGTAAGTGCATGTCTGGAGGCATCTTCATTCTTCAGTTTACACATTTCTTTGATGTAGTCATTTGCAACCCTCATTTCATCCTCGGAGATATCAATTGAAACACCCCCGACCAAATCCACAATATCAATCATGGAATCGAAATCCACGCTGGCATAATTATCAATTGGAATCTTATAATTATCTTCGATTGTCTTCACTACAAGAGGCCCTCCCCCGTAAGCACAGGCTGCATTTAATTTGTGCACACCCTTTCCCGGAATCGCCGCATATAGATCTCTCATAAACGAGGTCATATGAATTTTCTTTGTATCCTTATTAACAGACATAAGAATCATGGAATCCGAATTTCCATTCCAGGATTTATCCCTGCGGTCTACACCAATCAGCAGGATATTATAGACATTCTTGTTGTTTGGCAAGGTAATATCATCCAATACATCTGCGGTTTCCGCCTCCAAAGCACTGGATTCTTCCTCTGTAAGTCCAGTGTCTTCCGTCTCCACGCTGTTTGCTACGGTAATCTCATCATCCTTTACAAAATTGCTCTTTCCGTAATAATGTTTGACTGCTGCATATGCTGAAACCAAAATCACTGCCAGAATTGCCAGAATCACAAGCAACACAATCCACAACTTTTTCTTCTTTTTCTGTTCGTGTTTTTCCTGATTGCCCATATTTCCTCCAAACGTACTTCACGTCATACTTGTCCATAGATTTCTTTTGGTACATAAGCCTGAATCTGAATTCCCTCAGGAAGGTATTCTTCTGATACCAGCTGACCATGCGTACGAATCAGAGATATCTTAGACGCCTCCTGGTAAGAATAGATCCGGTCAATAAATATCTGCTGCTTTTTCAATATATCCTCCAGCAGCTGCCGGAGCTCTTCCAGGCCATTTTGAAATTTTAAGGATGTCTTTAAGACATAATCCGCATGCTTGTCTCTGAGTCTTTTATCTTCTGCTAACGCTAACTTGTCCTGTTTATTAAATAGTGTAATGATCGTCTGCCCCTCTACCCCCAGCTGTTTCAGCGTATCATATACAACGTCCATCTGCTGTTCCATCTGTGGACTGGATGAATCCACAACATGAATGATAATGTCTGCATAACGGGCTTCCTCCAGTGTGCTTTTAAAAGCCTCTATCAGATGATGGGGCAGCTTACGTATAAATCCAACCGTATCAGTCAGGAGAACCTGCTGTCCACCCGGAAGATCCAATACTCGTGTAGTAGGATCCAGGGTTGCAAAAAGCTGGTCTTCCGCAAGAATTCCGGCTCCCGTCATGACGTTTAACAGAGTCGACTTGCCGGCGTTGGTATAACCAACGATTGCACAGATTTTCCTTTGACTTCGCTCCCGTTTCTGCCGGATCAAATCCCGATGGCGCTGCACATCTTCCAATTCTCTGCGAAGGGCGGCAATCCTGTCTGTAATCAGACGCCGGTCCATCTCCAGCTTCTTTTCTCCGGGGCCTCTGGTGCCGATTCCTCCTCCCAGCCTGGAAAGTGATGAGCGCAGTCCTACCAGTCTTGCCTGCCGGTACTTCAATTGCGCCAGTTCCACCTGGATCTTACCTTCACTGGTCTTTGCTCTTCCGGCGAAAATATCCAGAATCAGCAATGTACGGTCCATAACCTTGCACTCCAGTTCCCTCTCCAGATTGTTCATCTGTGCCGGAGACAGTTCATCATCACAGATGATTCCGGTAGCTTCCAGCACCTCCAGCATTTCCTTAAGTTCATCCAGTTTTCCTTTTCCCACATAAGTTGCAGGATGAATTCCTTCCCGGTTCTGCACGACCCTTGCCACAACGAAAGCTCCGGCAGTCTGTGCAAGCTCCTCCAGCTCCAGGAGTGACCAAAAGACATCCTCCTGCCGCTGCATCTGGACGCCAACCAGAATCACTCTTTCTTTTATTTGATCCGATTCAAACAAGTCTACCATACCTTCTCCTTAGCGCTTCTGCAAAAATGTGTTTTCGCGGATGGCCGCTTCATTATCCGGATATTTCTCCAGAAAAGCGGTCATCTTTTCCTTCGCCGTCTCAAAATCCAGTTGCCTTTCATATGCTATAATTTCATTAAACAACAGGCTTTCCTGTTCCCCTTTACTTCCATATTTCAGACCCTCCTGAATGTTCTCCAATGCACTGTCATGTTCTCCATCTGCGATATCGCAAAGTGCCAGTCCATTATAAGCAATTGCAGATTTCCCATTATCCCGAAGATAATTCTGGTACAGTGCTCTGGCATTGACAGTATCGCCTGTTTCAAGATAAATCCTGCCAAGGAGGAGCACGGCATCCTGATTCTTTGAATTCACGGCTTTATTCAGGACTTTCTTTGCGCTGTCATATTCCTCCAGATAATAATAAATCCGTCCCTGCTGATACTGCTCTTCCGGTTTCTCCGAATCTTTATGAAGTGCCTTCTCCAGATAAGCGGCGCCATCAGCACCCCTGTTCTTAGCGGCATAAGCCATATAGACATTCATATAATTCTCATATCCTGTGTCTTTTTTCAGCGATGCTTTAAAGTCGGAAGTGGCTTTTTCTTCTTCCTGTTGATCCATGAATAACTGTCCGCGCAGAAAATATGCTTCCGCATCCTTATACTTACTGATTAGTCCACTGTAAATCTCAATTGCTTTTTCTGCATTCCCGCTCCCCTTGTATGCCTCTCCCAGATAGTAATTAACATCTTTTTCAAAATCTTCATGATTAAACTTCAGTTCCTGGAGACTCTTATTCAGCAAGGTTACCGCAAAACCATATTCCTGCATATTTAGATAAACAATTCCCTCCATACGGTAAGCTTCGGCTTTATAGCCATCTTCTTTTGCAGCCAATTGGAACTGTGCCAGCGCCGCAGTATACTCCTTCTTGTCTAAAGCCGCGAGACCGGCTTCATAAGTGTCGGATCCCCCTTTTACCTGACAGGCAGACAGCAGGCCCAACAGACAGCATATTCCTCCTATGATAAGTGCTTTTCTCAACGTTCTTTCTCCGCTTTATCTCTCTGCCACCAGATTCTCCGCCTGTATCACTTCCAGCACACGATTTACATACGTTTCGCACAGACTCTGATCTTCCGCCTCTACCATCACCCGGATTACAGGCTCTGTTCCGCTTTCCCTGACCAGAATTCTTCCCTCGTCTCCCAGCGCATGTTCCACTTCCTTCACGGCTGCCTGTACGGCCGGATTCTCTCTGGCCTCTTTCTTATTGGAAACCCGTACATTCTTAAGCAGCTGCGGATAGATTGTGATTTCATTCGCCAGTGTATGGAGCGAGTTTTTTTTCTCGAGAATTACTTCCATGACCATCAAAGACGTCAGAATACCATCTCCGGTTGCAGCATGTTTGCTGAATATAATATGTCCGGACTGCTCACCGCCCAGAGAATAACCATTCGCCATCATATTTTCACAGACGTTGCGGTCACCTACAGCAGTTTTCTCATAACGGATTCCCTCCCGGTCACAAGCCTTATAAAGGCCCAGATTTGACATAATTGTGGTAACGATTGTATCCTCGTTCAGTCTGCCCTGTTCTTTCATATACTTACCGCAGATGAACATGATACTGTCTCCATCCACAATCTCTCCCCGCTCATCCACAGCGATGCAGCGGTCCGCATCCCCATCATAGGCAAATCCCACATCCAGCTGATTGTCCTTCACGAACCTCTGCAGCCGGTCAATGTGTGTGGATCCGCAGTCTTTATTGATATTTGTACCATCCGGTTCATTACTGATCACATAGGTTTTCGCTCCGACTGCATCGAATACACTCTTTGCAATAGAGGATGCACTCCCGTTTGAACAATCCAGTCCTACGCGTACATTTTTAAAGGAGCGGGTAGGAATGGAGATAAGGTGCCCTATGTAACGGTTTCTCCCTGCGGCAAAATCTATGGTTCTTCCGATATTTTCTCTTGTGGCAAATGGGATATGCGGGGTTTCCTCATCAATATAAGCTTCTATCTGCTTTTCAATGGATGTTTCCAGCTTCTGCCCCTGTCCGCCTATCACCTTGATTCCATTATCATAAAAGGGGTTGTGGCTGGCTGAAATCATAATTCCGCAATCAAAATTCTCTGTTCTCACCACATAAGAAACACTTGGTGTGGTAGTGACATGTAAAAGGTATGCATCTGCACCGGATGCTGTAAGGCCGGCTGCCAGTGAATACTCAAA
>CAMKHH010000177.1 GCA_946412445.1 uncultured Eubacterium sp. | reverse complement strand
TCATGGAATAAGTTACCGGTTCCTCCGAATGAAAGGTGGTATCCTCTCCATATTCATAATCCAGATCCTTATCTGCCTCTGAAGAAGACAGAGCCGGTTCACTTCCGGATTTTGAATCAGAACCTCCACATGCGGCAAGAGAACCTGCTATAATCATGGAAAGTGTAAGTGCTGCAATTTTTTTCTTCATATCTTTTCCTCCTCTTTCTGAAAATTTTTAATATCTATCACTCTGATCTGCCTCCGTTATCCTTTTACTGCACCAATTGTCATTCCCTGCACAAAATACTTCTGAACAAATGGATAGACACACATAATCGGAAGAGAGGTCAGTACCATAGTTGCGGATTTTAATGTAGCCTGCACGCTGCTGGCTTCTGCTGTGGAGCTGACATCCACGTTATTGGCTCCCTCTACAAGTTGTCTTACCCAGAGGGCAATCGGCCACTTGTCTCTGGTATTTAGATACAGGAATGGTCCGAACCATTCGTTCCACATTCCAACCAGATAAAACAATGTCATGGTCGCCAGAATCGGCTTCGAAAGAGGAAGTATAATCCTGGCAAATATTCCATATACACCCATCCCATCGATTGACGCCGCTTCCTCGAGTTCATCGGGGAGTCCGGTAAAGAAGGATTTCATCAGCAACAGGTTAAAGGTACTGATAGCACCCGGCAGTATGATGGCCCAGATGGTATCTCCCATACCCAGCCACTGGGTGATCAGTATATAGTTTGGAATCATTCCCCCGGTAAAATACATCGTAAATACCACAAAAGGAGTAAAAAATTTATTCAGTCTCAGCTTCGGCTTCGAAAGCGGATATGCCAACAGGGCCGTGCCCGCAACCGAGATAAAGGTTCCCACTACGGAATAAAATATCGTATTCCCATAGAATCGGAAGAAGGAATCATCCTTGGTCAATATGTATTTATAAGTCTCCAGGGTAAAATCAATCGGGAAGAATGTGACTTTTCCTGCGCTTACTGCGGCATCATTACTGAAAGACTGTGCAACCAGATATATAAACGGATACAGTGTAACGAAAATGACGAGTATCATAATAACTGTGTTGAAAACCCGGAATACCTGATAGCCTTTTGATTGTTTCATATTCATCGTTCACACCTGCCCTTTCTACCACAAGGATGTTTCTGTCAATTTTCTGGACAGGAAGTTTGCACTTGTCACCAGAATCAGACCTATAGCGGCTTCAAAAAGCCCGACCGCAGATGCATAGCTGAAGTTTCCTCCGGAAATACCCATACGGTAAACCAATGTTCCGATAATATCCGCACGCTCCTGGGTCAGTGGATTGTACAAAAGCAAAATCTTCTGCATATTATTGGAAGTTACAATACCCCCGATATCCATAATCAGCAGGGTCATGATTGTAGGGAGAATACCGGGAATCGTTACGTGAATTGCCTGCTTGAATCTTCCTGCCCCATCGATTGCCGATGCCTCATATAGTTCCGTATTTATATTGGTCATGGCTGTCAGATACAGAATTGTTCCCCAGCCCAGGGCCTGCCATACACCTGAGATAATATAGACTGCATCGAACCATCCGGGTTCTGACATAAACGCAATCTTCTCCATTCCCAAAGCCTGCAGCAATGCATTCACCGGTCCGTTGCCCGCCAGTAATTCCTTTACCATACCACATACAACCACCAGTGAGATAAAATGTGGGAGATAAGAGACTGTCTGAACAGTTCTCTTCCATACGGTTTTTCTGATTTCATTAATCAGAAGTGCAAAGATAAGTGTTGCTGGAAAACGAACCAGCAGATATCCGATACTCAGACGCAGGGTATTGCCGAATGCCTTCCAGAAACTGGGGTCGGTTAAGAACTGTCTGAAATATCTGAATCCCACCCATTCTTCCCCCAGGATATTGGACCCTCCCTTGTATTTACGGAAGGCAATGATATTGCCAAGTACCGGCACATACTTGAAGATCACATAATAAAGAATCGGAAGTAACAGGAAGGAATACAATTTCCACTCCTTTTTCACATGATGCAAGAGTGAGGTTTTTGCTCCCACAGGCTTTTGCTTTGCTTTTTCTTTTGCCATGTAATCACCACATTCCTTTCATAGTAAATATTAATAAATCCTTCTTTTTTTCTCATCCGGTATCATGGACTTCCTGTAAAAATATGTATTTATCTGATCACGCCATTCCCTTGAATGATTTTTCTGATGCTCCAGACGGCTTTTCACTCTTTCGAACACCTTCTGCGGAATCCTGCCTTCCAGTGCATTCCACATCTCCGCCATCTTGTCCACATCCTGAACGCCTTCAAAATGCGTATCGTAGATATGCTGGATCAACGTTTTTCCGGATTTAAGTATATGATCATAAGGAACATAATGGAAGAACAGCAGCAACTCCTCTGGACAGCTTTTTATGTTTTCGTAGGCAGAAGCATTTGCTTCCCGGTACAGCCGGGCATATCCGGTACCACCACTCCCTCTTTCCACACCGATTCCTTTATGATCAGCTCTGTGATAGGTTCCCCAGCGGTCGTATTCGTATCCATCCACATTAGGTCCATAGTGATGGTTGGGATTAACCATCCAGCCGATGCCAAGAGGTGCAGTGTACTTTTCATACGCAGGCCAGGACATCATCAGAATGCTTAATATCTTCTGATGGACCTCCGGGTCACTTCCAAAGGTACATCCAATCCACTCTTCGGCTATTTCTTCGGCCGTCAGATCCATCTCAAAGCTCAGCCGGCCAAACCCATACAGATTGGCCGCCGCCAGATCATGGCCTGTCCAGTTGTCATCATCCCCGGTATTGGCCACCGCTGCGATTCCACAGTTTTTCTGCCCAAAGGTCTTACCTGTTATAATGTCCCGAACCGTGTCCGCTTCGGGAGCGCAGTGGGTATGGAAATCCAAAACTTCCCGGAACATCGGAATCAGATAACATACATGCCTCTGCTGCCCGGTATACTCCTGTGCAATCTGGACCTCCAGCATCTGATTTGTATGTTCCAGCCCCCCAAACAGGGGAGACACAGGTTCACGCACCTGGAAATCCATGGGGCCGTTCTTGATCTGAAGAATGACATTCTCCCGGAACTGTCCGTCAAGGGGCATGAAGTTATCATAACCGGATCTGGCGCGGTCTGTCTTTTTGTCTCTCCAGTCCTGCTGGCAGTTGTACACAAAGCATCTCCAGATAATCCTGCCTCCATAGGGTTCCACCGCTTCGGCAAGCATATTGGCCCCGTCAGCATGGCTTCTTCCATAGGTAAACGGACCTGGCCGCCCTTCTGAATCGGCTTTTACCAAAAATCCTCCCAATTGCGGGATCCGGCTATAAAGCTGCACCGCCTTGTCTTTCCACCACTGCTTCACTGCCTCGTCACAGGGATCTGCGCTTTCCAGATTTTCCAGCTCTATAGGAGCCGCAAAGTTCAAGCTCAGATAAAGCTTTATTCCATACGCAGAAAAAACTTCTGTCATCTGACGGATTTCTTTTTCATATTGGCAATCGATGAGCTTCGTGGCATTGCCCTTAACATTGACATTATTAATTACGACAGCATTAATTCCTACCGAGGCTGCCAGTCTGGCATACGCTTTTGTCCTGTTATTCACAAGAACCTTCTGCTCCCGGAAGAAGAAGGACGCACCCGCATATCCGCGTTCGATGGAGCCGTCCATATTATCCCAATGATTCAGCATTCTAAGTGGTGCAAAAGGTACCTTCCGAAGTTTTCTTCCCGTGAGGCTTTTACCGCACTGCATCTCACGTATAAAAGCAAAGCATCCATATAAAAGGCCTTTCTCACCGCCTGAGGTTATGGATATCCTTTCTCCATACTCCTCCAGCTCATACCCTTCTTCACCCAAGCCTTTTGTTTCATCTGAAATCAGACAAATTCCTGCATGCTCCGGCTGATTGATTTTCTCTATATGCATTCCCTGTATTTCTTCAAATGCCAGAGTCAGCTCTGCTACTGCTGTTTCAGCAATACTGCCATGGGCATTTGAGAAAAGACCCATAACGCCGCCTTCGGTCCCCACACCTTGTCTCTTATGGTAGGACAACCATGCATTTTCGTAACTCATATGCTCCGCCCTTCTACAATTTCATGAAGCTGCAATGAAAATTGTTTTTTACTTGCTTAAATTATATGTCAGTTTTTGCTCCTGTGCTTCGCATATATTGCCAATGCCTATGCAGATATTGCGATGTATTCTTTTTATTGTTTGTGTTGTTTGGCTATTATGCATAATTTTGTTTCCCTGTTTTTATGCATTATATTTATAATAAGTATTTTCTCTTAACTATTTTAATTTTTCTTTTCACACATTTTGCAA
>CAMKHH010000176.1 GCA_946412445.1 uncultured Eubacterium sp. | reverse complement strand
AACTACATCATTGGTTCCAGTCCCAGTGCGGGGTGGTTTTTTTCGGTCAGCCAGGCTACCAGTTCTTCCGGATCTGTGGTAACTGTTTCGTCTGCAATCATGTCACAGAAATTATCAATACCATAGAGTTCTTTGGCTGTCTCGTTAACACGGTCTGCTACCTGATCTTTCAGATCTTTTGGCATCCATACGATTCGTTCAATACCGCCTTCCGCCTTCATGAATTTCTTTGAAGCGATAAAATGTTTTCGTGTCCCATAAATCCTGGTGTCTGAACACCGCCGCCGGTCATGGAGGCCAGCTCCGGGAAGGTCATGCCAAGAGGTGTCAGACCTGCATATTCACGGTTCGCTATGCATACACCGTTGGAAAATGGTTCAATACCGCAGATACACTCAAAGCATCCGCAGGAGGTCATCGGTTTTTCCATGATAGAATATAAGGATACATCCTCCAGTGCGCCCTGGGAGAATTTACGGACAGCATCATTTACATCTTCATATTCACCAATTCTTTCATCAATCAGTTTTTCTTTTGTTATCACCTGACAGGGTCCGTTGGGATCCAGTTCGTTAGTTGCTTTCGCATCCAGCCATGATACCGCGCCGCACAGTCCAAGTCTTTCAGGTGTAACGACACATACATGGGATGGCGAAAATGCCTGGCACATAATGCAGCTGTAGTATACGGGTACAGACTCATCTGTCATGGTTGAAAGTCTTTCATCACGCTTATTAAATGCAGGTATGGCGATCTCATGACGAATCTTTGTACAATCTTCAGGATTCGTATAAACCTTAACCTGACATTTGTCCACAACTGCCTCAAACTCATTCTTTACCTGGGCGTACAGAACCTCTCCCAGATGTTTGGCACGGAAGCCGGCATTATATGCATCCTTGCTGATACGAACGCGAATCATATCACGCTGGCCGGTATGCATTACTCCCTCAATACAGTTGATATAGCTATGGAATTTACGCTCGAATACAGGTTCAAAATCAGACTGCATACTCTTTCCGGCAACCTCCACAACATATGCAATACTGTGCTTGCTTCCGACTTCAAATTCATCAAAATCAGGGCCGAACAGTTCAATTTTGTGATCTTCAATCTCGTTCATCTCTTTGGACTGAACAAGTTCACAGCAGTCCACACGAGAGCCGTCGAACTCTACCTGCATGTCTCCGCGTCGGATAATCTCGCCTTCGAATGCTGATGCAAATGCAACCGGAATATCGATATTGGTAATCTTGATTTTAATATCACGTGCCTCCAGTGACGTTGCATTAAACTTGCTCACGTCAGTCTGCACAATCAGGCTCTTTGGTACACGGAAGATGTTCTCAGTTTCATTTGTGACAACAGGGAAGCCAAGAGCAATTGCACCTGCACCGCAGGCAACGACAACATCATCCAGCGGTCCGAATGCATTAACAAAGGCCGGTACACGTTTAAACGTATACTCCATCAGAGCTGCTGAATCACCCGGTTTGATATTACCAAAAATAAGTGCAGCACGCAGTGCAACAGATACCACGTGAATTACAGAGGTAATATCTTTTCCAAGAGGAATCACGCGCACATTGGCACCCGTTTTATATCCGGTCTCTGTACACTGGTCAATAATGCCGCCAACCAGAGTGACCAAAATACCCTGTGCCTGATAACTTTTCACAAGGGCCACACCCTCTTCCGGTGTGGGAGCAGCTCCTATAATAACTGCTACACCTGGAATGTCGCCTGTGACAAGCGGAACACCCAGTTCACGAATTACAGCATCTCCAAGATGTCCGTACATCGGTTCTGCATATGGAGCTGCACCATCGATATATTTCAGAACCTCAATAAACTCCGCACAAAGTGCAGTGGCAACACCGGACATGAACGCATCGTTCAGACGGTCTTCCCTTGTCATCAGAGTCTTTACAACCCCAAGAGCTTCTTTCAGTTCTTTTAAATTTGTCACCTTTGTTCCTGTTACAGCATAATAACAAGGCAGTGAGTAAGCTGTATCTGGAAACTTCACTGCTTTTTCTTCGCCGTACTGTACGATGGCGTTATCAATAGCGCCTTCTGTAAGACCAAATACGGCATCATTTCCGCTAAATACTCTTTCGAATAATGTCACTGTTATCTCCTCCTATTCGATTGATCGTTCGAATTCCTGTGGCTGTCCGGCCACACGGTCGATTTTTTCTTTAATTAACTGAATTTCATTCACCGCCTGTTTACTGAAATCATACGGGGAGCATCCCTGCCGGTCCGCATCAATAATCTCAGAATTATAGTGAATGACTCCAAGTAAATCTTCATCCGGTATCTTTTTACGGATAAATGCTTCATCTTCCTCATCCCGAACCTTGTTCGCAACCACATGTACCTTTTCCACACCAAGGTCGTGAGCCAGACGTTTCACATTCTTATAAGTCTGAACACTTCTGGCACCAGGTTCAATAACAACGATAAACTGATCCATATTCTCCGTGGTTCCGCGTCCGAGATGTTCAAGTCCGGCCTCCATATCCATAATCACCACATCATCACGATGCAAGACCAGATTATTGATAATTCGCTTCAGCATCACATGTTCCGGACAAACGCATCCGCTCCCTCCGGTTTCCACGGTCCCCAGCACCAGAAGTTTTACTCCGTTACAGGTTTTTCCATACGTATCAGGTATATCACTCACCTTCGGGTTCAGCTTATAAAATTGGTTTTCCGCATTGGCTCCGGTGCGCTCCTCAATCAGTTTGCGCATCCTGCTGACAGGGACAATAGAATCCAAAACCTCCTCTGAAAAGCCAAGAGCCAGTCCCAGATTGGCATCTGGATCCACATCCGCTGCCAGGACTTCTCTGCCCTCATCCGCATATAACCTGGCAAGAGTTGCGGCAAACGTGGTTTTACCCACGCCGCCCTTTCCTGTCACCGCAATCTTCATATCATTTCATCTACTTTCGCTCTGTTTTTGTCTTGTAAACAGTGCAGCCGTCAGGCTAACTGTATTTAGATTCCCAGTGCAGCTCTCTTTTCTTCGATACGTTCAATCATCTTGTCAACCAGTTTTTCAATGTCAGTTTCCACCGTATAAGCTGCTTCTGTCCATTCCCTGGTTCCGCCAGTCAGCATCTCAACCATCTCACTGGAGCCGGAAGCATATGGGTCAATGCCAAGGAAGGTATCAAGACCGGTACCGACAACATAGTTACCAATCGAAACTGCCTTTTCAGACATCCATTCCGGAGCACATCCCACAACAGGAAGCTGGGATATATTCAGGCCTGAATCTTTTGCCAGCTCAGAGGCAAGAACCATCATGCGGCTGATATCAACGCAAGATCCCATATGGAGTACCGGAGGAATGTCCGCCAGTTCACATACACGCTTCAGACCTGCACCGCAGAAATCTTTCGCTCTTTTGTCCATCAGACCTGCTTTTGCAGCAGCCTGGGCTGCACATCCGGAAGAGATAACAACAATGTCATTAGCAATCAGCTTTTTCATTAATTCAATATGTGCATAGTCAGGACGTATTTTGGGATTATTACATCCTACCATCGCCACCGCACCGCGGATAACGCCAGACGTGATGCACTCCAGCAACGGCTTTGTAGTTCCGGTTTCGTCTACCTGTGTATTCGTCACACCGTCCAGAACCTTCACAAGGGCTTCCAGAGAATAACCAACCGTAGCCTTCTGCTTCATCTCAGGGATATGAACCAATTCCGGTTTTCTGTTCTGGAAGTTATCAATTGCCATCTTAACAATCGCCCTGGCATTTTCCCCGGCAGTTTTTGCACTGAAGCGAATAAATTCCGAATCAGGCATCTGGGCAATCGGAGAGGTTGTTATAAATTTTGTATGAAAACATTTACTCAAAGGGCCAAGGGCCGGGAAGATACACTGTACATCGACTACAATTGCTTCACAGGCACCGGTCAATACCACGTTCTCCTGCTGCAGGAAATTTCCTGCCATAGGAATTCCGCGGCGCATAGCCACTTCATTAGAGGTACAGCAGACACCGGAAACCGTGATTCCCTTTGCACCCTTTTCTTTTGCATATGCAATCATCTCAGGATCGTCCGCATATTCGCATATCATCTCTGAAAGCGAAGGGTCATGTCCGTGTACTACGATATTCACGTTCTCAGCCACCATAACACCCAGGTTTGCTTCGGTGTCAATTGGCTTTGGAGTTCCGAACAAAACGTCGGAAAATTCAGTTCCCATCATGGAACCGCCCCATCCGTCTGCAAGTCCGCAGCGGATCGACTGTTTTACCAGTGCTTCCGGCTTGGACGAGCATCCCATATGGGTCATATGTAAGGATCTGGAAACCTCACGGTCTATGG
>CAMKHH010000175.1 GCA_946412445.1 uncultured Eubacterium sp. | reverse complement strand
GTACACGCTCATCTTGAAACATTGGAAAAGAATGGATTTATTCGCAGGGATCCGTCTCTTCCACGTGCAATTGAAATTACGGATGAGGAGTTCAACCGTGCGCGTATAGAACAATTTGAAAGCGGAGAACCCACACCGGAGCTGGAACTGGTTCAGGTTCCTGTGGTAGGTACCGTTGCAGCGGGTCTTCCTCTGTTGGCGGTAGAGAATATCACTGAATATATGCCCATACCTGTTTCTCATCTTCCGAATGCGGAGACATTTTTACTCCAGGTAAAGGGAGAAAGCATGATTAACGCCGGCATCCTGAGTGGTGACTTTGTATTGGTTGAAAAGAGAACCACAGCGTTGAATGGGGATATGGTGGTTGCTATGGTAGATGATTCTGCTACTGTAAAAACCTACTTTAAGGAGGATGGATATTACAGGCTTCAGCCTGAGAACGACACGATGGATCCGATTCTGGTATATGGAGAACTTCAAATTCTGGGAAAGGTGATTGGAGTATTTCGATTTTTCAGATGATCTTAAAAATATCAGTACAGTATATTTTGTTAACAGAAAACCTGCCATTGGCAGGTTTTCTTGCATAAAGGCGGCTCGGATGATTTATGTTCATCCGGGCCGCCTTTATCAATAGTGTTGTAAAACCCCTTGCTTTAGCTGTGGGGAGTGTCAAATAGCTTCTTTTTCCACTACTTTTCCATCCCGCCAGATACGTTCTAAATCATAAAACAACCGGTTTTCCTCATCAAATACATGAAGGACGATATCGCCATAGTCCAGCAGAACCCAATTTGCATTCTGATATCCTTCAATCTGTTTCGGCTCATAACCAGCCTTGCTTAATGCCTCTTCCACATTGTCAGACATGGCCTGTACCTGATTACGGTTTGTACCGCTTGCAATAATAAAATAATCTGCAAGGGTAGATATATGCTCAATGTCGATGACCTTTATATCAGCGGCCTTTTTATCTTCCAGGGCTTCAATTGCAATTCGTGTCATTTCTTTTGATTGATTCATCTAAAATACCTCATTCTTCTCTGCTATTATGATAATTACTGTAGTATAGATAGGCTTCTTCTGTGGTATCATCCATGGAGTTTGGTTTCTCCTTCAAAAACCGGATTGTGTCTTTCAGAATATGATACATGCATTCGTTCAGATCCTGAAAAGCCAGTTTTCTGATTTCTGTAAGATTGGGGGCCTGATTTCGTCCGGGTTCAATATAGTCTGCAATATAGATAATTTCTTCCAGCTCCGACATATCTTGTTTTCCTGTCGTATGCCAGGTGATGGCACTTAAAATATCGGGATCGGTGACACCATATTCAGTTTTGGCCAGATATGCTCCGAGTTTTGCATGCAGCAAGGAAGGATTTTCAGCTTCGAAAGACGATACCGGGATCTGAAACTTTCTGCACAATACCAGTTTTTTTCTGTCAGGGATACACTTTGCACAGTCATGAAGCAGACCCGCAGTTTGAGCCTTATGAAGGTCCAGAACGTGAGCCATAGCCAGTGCCGAAGCCATATACATAACACCTTCCGTATGCAGAAACCGCTTTTTATCCAGTTTTTTCTTCAAACGATTTTCTATTCTTATCAAGTCGTATCTTGGAGCGTCCATCTTCTATACCTCGTAAATCTTGTTTTCCATAATATATCTTTGCACTTCTTCAGGCAGATAATACCTTGTCGTCTTATGACTTCTTATCCAACTGCGTATAGTCTTGGATGCGATGTCTAAATTTGGTGTATCCAGTTTCAGAAAACAACCGTGAAACTGGTTTCTGCGTTCTTCAAGAACTTTGTCAAATGTCTCTGAACTAATCTGATTTCTGGTCGCAACCACGATATTACAGGCATCAGCTATCCGCTGCGGCTCCCTCCAGGTATCAAAATCAAACAGAGAGTCTGCTCCGATTATAAAATAGAAATCTGCCTCAGGATAAAGCGTGCTTAAACGCTCTAACGTACGATAAGTATAACTATATCCATCTTCATTCATCTCTTCCAGAGACAGGACAAAATGAGGATTCGAGGCAATGGCCATCCCCACCATCTCTGTTCTCTGCGTATCACTGGCACATCCTGCTCTGTTTCTCTTGTGAGGAGGATTCCCGGCCGGCATGAACCATACCTCATCCAATCCAAACTGTTCGTATGCTGCCTCCCCAAGTATCAGATGTCCGATATGAATAGGGTCAAAAGTTCCTCCCATGATTCCGATTCTATTTTTCATAGACGATTCAGTTCTGCCGTTATTTTGGCAGTTCAATTTTCCTTTTCTCTTTTTTTCCCTCTTTATAAAGAACGATTTTCTTCCCTATTACCTGGACAACCTGTGATCCTGTACGCTCCGCCAGCATCTGAGCCATGGTTTTTGGATCCTCCATACAGTTTTGAAGAACACTGATTTTAATCAGCTCCCTTGCTTCTAATGCCTCTGCCGCAGATGTAGTGAATTCCGGTGTCAGTGCAGATTTTCCGATTTGCAGAACCGGATCCATATTCATCGCCAGTCCTTTTAAATAAGCTCTTTGCTTACTTGTCATATAATTTTCTCCTCATAGTAACATTATTTATAGTAATCAAATTGAAGGCCATACATCTGAACGGTATCCCCTTCAAGGATACCGGCGGATTCCAGCTCCTCCAGAATACCACTGTCCTTCAGAAACTTCTGGAAGAATACAAACCCCTTTTCAGAATCCAGATTTGTATACCCCAGCATTTTTTCAATCCTTGGCCCTTCCACGATAAAGAGATGCTCGTCCTCCTCATCCTGTATAACTGTAAATGGAAGATTCTCGATCATTAATTCATCCTCCGGGAAAAATTCCTGCTCAAAAACCATTTTTTCCTGAGGCATAGTGTCCAGAAGCTCCTGTACATAGTATAAAAGTTCCTTCACGCCCTTTCCGGAGACAGCGGATACAGGAAATATCCGAATGCCCCGGGGTTCAAATTCATTCTTCAGCCTTTCTATCGGGTCGGATTCGCCCTCCCCCACATAAATTGCATCGATCTTATTGGCTGCAATCACCTGAGGACGTGCAGCAATTTCCGCATTATAGCTTTCCAGTTCTTTGTTAATCTTATAGATATCTTCCACCGGATCTCTGCCCTCTGTCCCCGCGGCATCTACAAGATGAATCAATACCCTGGTTCTTTCTATGTGTCTTAAAAATTCATGCCCCAGACCAACACCTTCCGATGCGCCTTCAATCAGGCCGGGAATATCCGCAATTACGAAGCCTTTACAGCCTTCCAGATCCACTACTCCGAGATTTGGATGGATGGTGGTAAAATGATAATTGGCAATTTTCGGATCCGCATTTGTCACTCTGGAAAGTAACGTTGACTTCCCTACATTTGGGAATCCAACCAGACCCACGTCTGCTATCACCTTCAATTCCAACACAATCTCGAGTTCCTGGGACGGCTTTCCAGGCTGCGCATACTTGGGAACCTGCATGGTCGCTGTGGCATAATGCATATTTCCATTGCCTCCCTGACCGCCCCTTAAGACCACCTGGCGGCTGTTCCCCTCTGACATATCTGCAATTACTTTACGGCTTTCAGCCTCCATAATCACGGTACCTTCCGGGACTTTTAAGACAATATCCTGTCCATTCTTCCCGTGGCATCTTTTTTTCCCACCCTCCTCGCCATCCTGGGCGTGGAACTTCCTTTTATATCTGAAATCCACAAGGGTATTCAGCCCTTTATCTACTTCAAAGATGACATCGCCGCCTTTACCGCCATCTCCTCCATCCGGACCGCCATTAGGCACATACAATTCCCTGCGGAAACTCACATGCCCATCTCCTCCCTTGCCGGACCGGATGATAATCCTGGCTCTGTCTGCAAACATAAAAATCCTCCTGTTTTTCTTCGCTCCTCGCAGCTGCCTGCAAAAAACTCTATACATAAAAAGATATACTTAACAATAGTCTATCCAATCTATCTAATTATACTAGAAAAGATTCACAAATACAAATATTTAAATGAAAACTTTTCCAGCTGCAACCAAACAGCGGCCCCAAATCCTGAGGATTTGAAGCCGCCATATGTTTATTTATTCAGCTACTGGAAGAACAGAAACCTGTTTTTTGTCTCTTCCTTTTCTCTGGAATCTTACAACACCGTCTGCAGTTGCAAACAAAGTATCGTCTTTACCGCGTCCAACGTTCTCACCAGGATGGATCTTGGTTCCGCGCTGTCTGTAAAGAATATTTCCAGCTTTTACAAACTGTCCGTCAGCTCTTTTTGCGCCCAGTCTCTTAGATTCGGAATCTCTGCCATTTCTGGTAGAACCAACTCCCTTTTTATGAGCGAAAAATTGAAGGTTCATCTGTAACATGGTTTTACCCATCAT
>CAMKHH010000174.1 GCA_946412445.1 uncultured Eubacterium sp. | reverse complement strand
CCATTTACATTTGGAATGTTTGAAGCTTCTCCAACATAGAGCCCTTCGTAGATACATCTTCCAAGATGTTCTGAAAAATGTCCGTAAATCTCCTTGTTGATCTTTCCTTTTTTTGCCTCCGCATTGATAAATAGCTTTGCCATCAATTTTACCTCCATACTTACTAATTGATTATTATTATACCTGAAAAAAGGCAAAAAAAAATTGACTGAATTTCCACATAGATTGACCTTTTGTCTCAAAGTTAAAGAAAACAAAGCAGGGCCGCCAGTTCCAAAAGAAAAGGCAACCCTGTGACTCTACCTATTGCTCACTTATATATTCTTCATAAACCGTTCTTGATATCTCGCCTATTATCTCGCGCCCGTCTTTATTCGTCTCCACTTCATTCGTAAGTACACAGATGATATATTCCCCTTCCGGAAGGTATATGATTCCGGCAGCATGCTCCAGATTATCCAGATCTCCGGTTTTATGTGCGATCATCACTTCTTCGGGCAGGTATAAATCCAGCCTTCCTCTCACCTGTTGCTTCTTCAGGACCTCAAGCATCAGATCACTTGCTTCCCTGCTCACGCATTCGCCATGATAGATAAGCTCCAATATATGCGCCGCATCTTCTGCCGTGATAAGGTTTTCGCGCCCTTCCCTTGCAGCCTGGGAATCCATCATCTTTCTTTGCAGCCTGGTATTTTCAAGTCCCAGACCCTCTATTGTTTTATTGATATTGTCCATACCCAATAAATCAATCAGTATATTGGTGGCCATATTATCACTGACAATAATCATAAGTGTCATGACTTCTTTTAATGAAAATCTATGTCCATAATCCAGTTCCTTTAAAATGCCGTCACCGCCGGTTTTCATCTCCTCTTTTAATTCAACCGTATCCTCCAGCTTCATCTCACCTTTATCGACTCTGCTTAACAGTTCTGACATGATGGCAAGCTTGATTGTACTGGCCGATGGAAACACAAGCTTTTCATTGATCTTTATTTCTTCATCTGTTTTCAGATTTTTAACATACACCGATACATTTCCTGTCTTCGTATCGATAAATTGTTTTATCTTTTCTTCTAACATATTCTCTCCAAATCTTTATCCAAAGAAGGCTCGGATAACAACAAGTACCACCGAGCAGGCGGTGACTATTACTCCATATTTTACGAGATTTTTCATATCCTTGGATCTTGCAAGACCCATCTGTCCGACCATATCGGCCTCGGGATAAGCGAAGGATGTAATCTGGCCGGAAACAAGCAGTATCAACCCCCATAAAGTAGGGGAAACACTAAGGCTCGAAACAATGGATTTAAACATATTATCCATAACGATATTATCCGCTGTTGCTGCTCCGCCGACGCCGAAAATTCCAGTCAAGGTAGCAACCAGTGAGAATATCACCTTGCTCTGTGATTTCAGAAGTGGTTTCAACAGAGATACAAGGGCTTCAAAAGCTCCTGCTTCGGCAACAAAATTGATGAATGGGTTAAACAGCACAAACATGATAAACAGCCACATCATGCGGGAGCAGCCCTTCACGAATGTATCAACCAGATCATCCGCTTTCAATCCGCCCGCAAATCCGGTGATAATTGCAGATACAACAATAACCAGGATCGCATAGGTTGAACCGCTTTGTAATGTAATTCCATATATAATCAAGGCCAGCATAGAGATGGCAAACGCTATAGCCGCGCGCTTTACTTCGGGAGCTGCAGTATATTCACCATCCGGTTCCTCAACATCCTCGTATGCATAAACACCTTTCGTCTGTTTCTGAATTCTGCTCGCCATAATAAAGGTAATCACCAGCACAAGAATTGCAAGAGGAATTCCTACCCCGATCAGATAGTTTACATAATTCAGATTTGTGATCCCCATAATCGTCACAACCTGAGGCGTATAGGGACCTAAAAACATTCCTGTAAGTCCCGCACCCATGAATACGACTGCGACCGTTGACGGAGTAAGACCTATAACAGCAACCAACGGTATAATAATAGGCGCAATAATTGCATTGGCACCTGCCAGTGTCCCCAGAAGTGATACTAAAACAAGGGAGCTTATCATGGTTGTGATGATTGCCTTTTTCTCACTGTCAACACCTATTTTCTTCGTAAGTGACATAACCAGGAATTCAGCGACTCCGGTCTTTTGAAGAATCGCGCCAAGCCCGGAACCCAGCATAATGATAAAACCGATAATTCCCAGAAACGACCCCAAAGAATCCGCCAAAACTCCTCCAAAAGAGGAAAATGGCTGTTTGGTAAGAATTGCACTCAGTACAACACAAAGGCCAACATTCAACACAGGATTGATGTCCTTAAATGATAAGATAATATAAATCACAAGTGGCAGTAATCCTAAAATAGGTGGTAAATTAAATAGCATAGAATTTCTCCTTCCCTCATCTCCTGACTTTCTTTAATCCAGATACCTTATTCCATGAACTTCTCTGATTCCCAGACCGGGAGCATCTCCGGGTGTAATTCTGTACTCGTCAAAAACTGCTCCTCCCTCAACAGGGTCTTCACGGCAAAGCACCGGTCCGTCCAGGTCAATCTTCGTAATGATACTCTTTGCCGCTGCAAGATGAACCGCGGCATTGACACTCACCTTTGCCTCCAGCATACATCCTATCATGCATTCCACACCATATGTCTCAGCAATTGAGCAGATTTTAAGTGCATTGTACAACCCTCCTGTCTTCATAAGCTTTATATTGATAAGATCTGCTGCTCTTCTTTGAAGTATGGTCAGGGCATCCTGCGGGGAAAATACACTCTCATCAGCCAAAACCGGGATAGATACATGGTCTGTCACAAACTTCATACCTTCAATATCATGAGCCTCCACAGGCTGCTCCACAAATTCGATATCCAGCCCGGCGTCTTCCATCTTCAAAAGAGCCTGGACAGCTTCCTTGGGCTTCCAGCCCTGATTGGCATCAATCCTGAGTTTTACATCATATCCGACAGCATTTCTTATTGCCTTCATTCGCTTAAGGTCTGTTCGTGCATCCTTTCCAACCTTAATTTTTAAAGTTTCAAATCCCCTTTTTACCGCATGGATACTGTCCCTGGCCATCTCTTCCGGAGAATTGACACTTATAGTGATATCCGTAATGATTTCTTTCCTGTATCCACCCAGCAGTTTATAAAGGGGCGCCTGATACAGCTGGCCGTACAGATCATATAAAGCTATATCCACGGCAGCTTTTGCACTTGTGTTTCCTATAATGCACCGATTAAGACGAAGCATGATTTCTTCAAAGTTCCCGATGTTCAGGCCGACAATGCTTTTCGTAATATGTTCCTTCAAGGCTCCGATAATCGCGCCCCTTGTATGGCCGGTGACAGCTCCTGTCGGCGGAGCCTCTCCAAATCCGACATTACCTGTATCCGTGTGGATTTCAACGATAATGTCTTCCACACTGTTCACTGTTCGAAGTGCCGTCTTAAACGGTGTTCTAAGGGGCACAGAAATCTCCCCTATTCTGATTTCCGTAATTTTCATTTTCTGTTTGCCTCCAAAATAAGTACTGTATTACCATAAGATGGGAAATTTCCGATAACACGAAATTTTTCTGAGATTTGAATTCCCGGCAGAGGAATTAAAGGAAAAGGTACACAACTCCACAAGAAATAAATGTTTCTCTTACTATAATGCATGATTTCGGGTGTGTCAAGAAGAACCGCCCATAAAATGGACGGTTCCGTCAGATAAAGTTTATAGATTTTTAAGGAGCAACAATTATATTCCGACAATCCGCAAATGTTCCCACAGGCACTTTATCCGTTATTATTTTCACGGCATTTACAGGAGCGAAGGTCACCGAACTTATATTTCCAAACTTTGCTGAATCACACAGCACATAACGTTCGCGGCAGGAATTCACAGCAGTTTTTTTCACCATGGCTTCATTATAGTCCGGAGTTGTCAGTCCCTCCTTTTTACTTAAACCATTTGTTCCGAAAAAGCCTTTACTGAAGTGATAGTCCTGAAGGCTTAATATCGCATGATTTCCAACGACTGCCTCCGTCGTTCCCTTCAGTTCCCCGCCAATCAGAAGTACACGCATGCCCGCTGCTGCCAGCCGGCGGGCATGGTCAACTGCATTCGTTACAATTGTCACGTTCTTCCCTGCAATAAAATCAATCATAAAGCCTGTAGTAGTACCTGCATCCAGATATATGAAATCATCCGGCTTAATCAGGTTTGCCGCATGTTTGGCAATACGCTTCTTTTCCTCCTGCATCCATTCCATCTTCTGGGCAACCGATGGCTCCTCCGGATGAAACGGCATGTCTACCGCAACCGCTCCTCCAAATACCTTCACGAGTTTTCCGGCCTGATCCAGTGCATTCAGATCCCGCCGCACCGTTG
>CAMKHH010000173.1 GCA_946412445.1 uncultured Eubacterium sp. | reverse complement strand
AGATTCCCCTGGTTGTACCCTGGGCGCATACGATAGGATTCGCTTCCCATAACTATTTCAGCCAGTGTTTTCTGATCCGGGTCGATATATTCAACATTCTGGTTACTCATCAACGAAAGTACTGTTTCGGCCCAGTTCTTCTGCACTTTATCTGAAGTGATATATTTCAGAAAGCGTACCGCCTGATCGGGATGCTCTGTCTGATTACTGACAAAAAATCCGTCCGCACCGAGGTTAAATATAAGCCCCGGCATGCCTTCAAAGGTCGGAAATCCTATAAAATCGACTTCCATACCGGATTCGTCCGCAAGATCCCGCAGTGCAGTAAGCTCATTGTTGTTGGCAAAGAAGAACAAGCCCTTTCCGGTAAAGAACAACGACTGCGCCTCTTCCCTTTGGATTGCAAGAGAGTCCTTTCCTACCCAGCCATTGTCAAGCCATGTTCTGCCACGTTCTGCTGCTTTGGCGTATTCGTCGCCAACCTCTGTGTATAAGCCTGCCAGATAATCCTCCTTTTGAAGTTTCCCGGATTGATATAGCTCAAATTCGGCAAAGGTGCGCACCATGGATGCCAGTTGAAAACCCTGTGGGTTACCAGGGGCAAGAACCGGAGTGATTCCCGCTTCTGCAACCTGCACGTTAAGTGCTTCAAAAGCTTCCAGCGTTTCGGGAAGCTTCCAGCTATGTTCCTCCAGCATGGTTTTGTTATAACATAGGACCGGGGCTGTCATACGAAACGGGATTCCCGCAGCCTGACCGTTCACTGTGCCAAGATCCAAGGCAGACTTCAAAAATACATTTCTCCATTCCCCATTGTTCTCATCGAGATACGGGGTGAGGTCCAGCGTCTGTCCAAGGTCATTGTATCCACCTAAAAACTCCATCCACGCAAAGCTGACATCCGGTGTATCCCCGGTTACAAAAGAGTTCTGTGTAGTACTTAAGATTTCACTCCAGGGTACAATACTGGTATTTACTTTTATATCCGGATTTTCCTCTTCAAAGTCACCGATAATTTGTTCAAAATCCTGCTCGTGTTCTGGCCAGATATGCAAAAAGCTGATTTCGGTCACCTCTTTGGACTCTTTTGACTCAGTTTTTACAGTTTCATCAGAGCTGCTTTTTGATGGCTTTTCTTTGTCTCCGCCTCCACAGGCGCTCATAGATGTGACACATGCAAGTGTCAGCAATACAGACATAATTTTTTTCATTTTCATTTCTCTTCTCCTTTTTTTATGTAATTTTTAAAAAACTCAATGATTGGCAGCAGATTCTCCTCCAGTAAAAAGCTCTCATCACTTCCTGCATGTCCGGCATTCTTTAATACTTTAAAAACCAATTTTTCTTCCCCGGACAGTTGCCTTATTTTGATTGCCAGTTTATGGGACTGTTCCACAGGTGTAAGCGTATCTCTGTCTCCATGAAGTAAGTATACCGGCGGATGCCCGGCATCCAGAAATGTATCCGCACTCATTTGACGCATACATGCCATGTCTGTGGGAGGATATTCCCCCATATACAGCCTGTACATAGTTTCTATAATCTCTTCGCTTTCCTCGTCCTGCGGATTGTAGCGATGCTGCTCATAAAGTGTCTTAAAATTAATGACAGGGCACATGACCCCCACGGCATTTACATGGTAATCCATCTCTTTAACAGGACAAAGCGAACCATTGCCACTAAAGGCTGCCAATGCTGCGAGATTTCCTCCTGCAGAACCACCAAGCAGAAAAAAATTGTTTAAATCCAGTTTATATGCCTCACTATGCCGCCTGACCCATGCAATCGTATGCTTGATATCATATAGCAAGTCGGGATGCCTATGCTCCGGTGCCAGACGATAGTTGGCCGAAATTAAGGCAAACCCCTCTTTCAGTGCAAAGAAGCCAGGATACACATGCCAGTCCTGCTTGTCACATTGATAAAAGCCTCCGCCATGTATCAAAATCACAACAGGATATCTCTCCTTTTCCTCCTCCGGATAAAATAAATCCAGCTTTTGTAAGGGATGACTTCCGTAGGAAATATCAAAGTATTTTCTGCTGATAAAATCATAACTGACCGTTAGAAATGGTTTGTTAAAATCAATCCATTCTATCACAAGATTTTCATATGAAAAATTCATTTTTTCTCCTTATGGCCTTACCGCTGTGCCATCAGGCAGCCTTGGCAGCATCCAGTCCCATGTTACGATTTCTTTGGAACACGGATATTTACGTGCAAGCTCTTCATCAAAATCCAAACCAATTCCCGGTGACTCTGTAAGACAGATATTTCCATCCTTTACTACAGGCATACCCGGAAACATCTCCTGCAAAAGATTTGTCTCTTTTTCAGATGAGAATACGTTATTGTTGCCGGCGTGCCATTCCTGTATTCCAAAATTCGGTATACTGATATCAATGTGCGCATTCACCGCATGTCCAATGGGTGTCATGTCGGGCGGCCCATGCCAGGCTGTACGTACACCAAAGCTTTCACAGAGCCGTGCCACTTTTAAGGCCGGAGTAATACCACCTATCTGGCTGATATGGATTCTGATATAATCAATCATCCGGTTAACAATAAGCTCTGTCCACTCAGCAGGATTGTTGAACAGTTCTCCCATCGCAATTGGTACAGTAACATGGTTCCTCAGATGACTGAACCAGCCGGATTGTTCAGGAGAAAGGGGATCCTCCAGAAACAACAAATTGAATTTTTGCATTTCTTTTGCAAAATTAATAGCATCAATTGGTGTCAGACGTTCATGCACATCGTGGCAAATCTGAAGTTCTTCACCATACGTACTTCTTAATTCTTCAAACAATTTAACGACACTGCGCATATACTGCTTCGGTTCATAAAAGGAACCACTAAAGCTGCTTTTAATTCCCATAGGCTCTGACATATTTCCACCGTAACCTGCCACCTGCGCACGCACATTCCGGTATCCCTGTTCTTTCAGCATCCCTACCTGTTCAATGGTTTCCTGGATATCACGTCCCTCCGCATGGGCATAGCAGGGTACCGCATCCCGGCATTTTCCTCCAAACAGTTGGTATAATGGCATTTCTGCCAATTTTCCCTTAATGTCCCACAGAGCCATATCCACGCCGCTCAAAGCATTGTTAAGCACCGGTCCATTGCGCCAGTAGCTCATGCCCATGCAGGACTGCCAGATATCTTCAATATCCTGCGGATTCCTTCCTATCAAATAAGGCTTTAAATAATCCTCAACAGCCGAAACCACCGGCAGATGCCTGTGTGCGAAAGTAGCACAGCCAAGCCCGTACAATCCCGGCTCATTGGTCAGTACCTTCACCACTACCAGATTAATTCCCTCCGGGGCAGTACATATTGTCTTTACGTCCCTGATTTCCAAGCTCATCTATTTTCTCTCTTTCCCAAATGATACCCCCAGCCTGTGTTTTTACTCTCTTCGCTTTCAGGCATTCCCGGCAGAGAGATTCCACCATCCACCGTAAGGGTTGTCCCTGTAATATATCCGGCCTTGTCTGAGGCTAAAAACGCCACAGCAGCTCCGATATCTCTTGGCATGCCATTCCTGCCAAGCGGAATCCGCCGTCCGAGCTTTTCCCAAAAATCGTCCGGAACCGGAATATCCCTCTTTTTCTGCAGTTCTTCTTTTGTTCTTACGCATATTGCACCAGGCGCTATACAGTTTACACGTATACCATACGGTGCCAGGTCCAAAGCAGCTCCTTTGACTACACGTTCAATCCCCGCCTTGATTCCCCCATAAATGCTGTCCTCCGGATAGGCCCTTTGCGCTCTTGTAGAGGTAATGTTGATAATGCTGCCTTTCACACCGGTTTCCACCATATATTTTGCAGCAAAGTGCATTCCTTCTATATAGCTTTTAAAATCCAGATTTATAAGGTTTTCTATATCATCGATATCCATGTCTAAAATATGTCCGAAATAGGTAATACCCGCATTATTGACATGCAGATCTAAACCTCCTAAAAAAGCGATTGCCGTCTTCAGCAGCTTCTCTGCATCCCCCTTATTTTGTAAGGATGCCTGTGCACACCCCACCTTCACCAAATATTTTACTTCTAATTCTCTTGCATACTCTATGGCCTTTTCTTTCTCCCCATGGTAGGAGAAAAAAACATCATATTTTTCCGAAGCCAGACACTCCACTATGCCTCTGCCTATGCCTCTGCTTCCCCCTGTGACCACTGCCTTTTTGTGCATATGCCTCTCCTTCTTTAATCTTTCCATCAACAAAACTGGATATGATCCGATAACTCCACAACCATCTTCAGCTGATTTGCATTTTGGATTTTATGCCCTTTAAAGATGATATTTTCAAAGGAAATATCATGCGGGCGGCATATCTCCGTGTGCATTTCAAAGCCTCTGACAATAGAAACCGGCAAAT
>CAMKHH010000172.1 GCA_946412445.1 uncultured Eubacterium sp. | reverse complement strand
ATTGGGGAAGCGGTGATGAAAAGAAGGCAATCGAGGAATCTGTGGATAAATTCATGGATGCCAATCCCAATATTCACGTAGATCTGATGCATATACCAAATGAGGATTTCCTGACAAAACTGAATGCTATGATTGCAGCCGGTGAAACCCCGGATATCAGTTATTCTGCGTCGTGGAAAATGCAGATGGGTGAAGAAGGCCTGATTTATAATTTCTTTGATTTGTTAGATGACATGGGATTAAAAAAGGATGATTACCTTTCAACATGCTGGTGGAACTGGTCACCGGAAGAATCGGCAGGACCGGTACAGGCCAATGTAACGACAAATCTGATGTATAATGCAGACTGCTTTGAAGAGGCAGATGTGGAAAAGCCACCTACAAAGGTAGAAGACGCATGGTCCTGGGATGAGTTTGTAGAGAAGGCACAGGAACTAACACTGGATACAAAGGGAAGAAATGCAAAGGATCCAGACTTTGATGCGAATAATATTAAACAGTACGGTGTTATGTTTGGTACAGACTGGAATGTGTACATGCCGTTCATATACTCTGCCGGAGGCGGATATTTAAATGAGCAGATGGATGGACTGGGATTGAATGATCCGGAATCAGCAAAAGTAATTCAAAACTTTTCGGATCTTATCAACAAGTACCATGTATCACCTACTGCTGTACAAAAGAACGCTATGCCAAATGCAGCAACAGCATTGGCCTCCAGACAGACAGCAATGTACATAGACGGAAGCTGGAATCATCTGGACTTGATGAATTCGGAATGCAACTGGGGAGTCGGAGTTCTTCCGATAGACCAGAATTATACGACATTTTTCGATGGAGGTTCTTTGATTATTTTTAAGAGCACAAAGCATCTGAAAGAGACAGAGCAGCTTTATCTGTGGCTCACAAATCCGGAAAGCTCGGAGAGAATCACAGAGTTATACCGTACGTTATGGATGCCTGTACAGACAGAGTATTATACCGACCCGGATAAGGTGGATTTCTGGGCCTCTGAAGAGCTCCCGGCAAGACCGGAAGGCTTCCAGGACGCAATCGTAAAGGCAACCTATGACTATGCGGTCACAGCTACAGAGATCGATGTAAAGAACTTCAATGAGATAAATACACTGGTTCAATCGGCTTTGGAGCAGGTTTGGTCAGGCAGTAAGACGGCAGAGGAAGCGATGACTGCAGTAAAAGGTCAGACAGACTCCCTGGTTGAAGGTACCTATTCAGGCAGCAGATCCTGATCGTATACCCTGCTTAAGGAGGTTTTCATGAGTGTAAAAAGAAGTATGTCAGTCAGGGAAAAAAGAGAAAACCGCTGGGGAGTTCTGTTCAGTCTCCCCTGCATTCTCGGATTTTTGATATTTGCCCTGATTCCCATGGTGGTCAGTCTGGTTTTAAGTTTTATGAACTATAATTTTACGACGGGCGGAAGCTTTACAGGTTTATCGAATTATAAGCAGCTATTTAGCGGAGCGGATCCTTACTTTTATAAATCGCTGACTGTGACAGTCATCTATGTACTGCTCTCGATACCGTCTTCGTTAATATTTGCCTTTTTAATCGCACTGCTATTAAATACAGATGTAAAGGGAAAAGGAATTTTCCGGACAATTTTTTATTTACCAACGGTAGTCCCGATTGTGGCTATGGCCGCAATCTGGATGTGGATATTTAATCCGGACATGGGTCTGGCAAATCATTTGCTCAAGGGTATACATATGCCTGTGAGCAAGTGGCTATCCGGAGAGAGTTCTGTTATTCCCACCTTAGTGTTTATAAATCTGTGGACCACAGGGTCCACGATGGTCATATTCCTGGCAGGAATCCAGGATGTACCCCGGCAGCTTTTAGAGGCTGTACAGATAGACGGGGGCGGTTTTTTCGCAAAGCTGCGTCATGTGATTATTCCAATGATGACCCCGACAATTTTTTATAATGCTGTTATGGGTGTAATCAACGGTTTTCAGATTTTTACCCAGTCTTATGTGATGACTCAGGGCGGACCCAATAACGCCAGTCTGTTCTATGTGTATTACCTGTACCGGGAGGCATTTGAGTTCAGCAGGATGGGAAAAGCATGTGCAATTGCCTGGGTGCTGTTTGTAATTATTATGGTATTGACAGCAGTTATTTTCAAAAATTCAAACCGTTGGGTGTATTATGGAGGTGAGTAGAGGTGAAGAAAGGTAGGAAAACGATTTCTCATGTATTGACCTATATTGTTCTTATTTTAGGTGCAGCTTTTTGCATCGTACCTCTTCTCTGGATGGTACGGAGCTCTTTAATGAATACGGTGGAGATTTTTGCTATGCCGCCTAAGTGGATTCCATCTGAATTTATGTGGGAGAATTATCAGGAGGTATTTGATACGCTTCCATTTGGTACTTACTTCCTGAATTCCTTTATCATTACATTAGGATGCGTGGCCGGAACGATGCTTACCAGCTCCATCTGTGCGTATGGACTGGCACGAATTAACTGGAAGGGAAGAAATGTAGTGTTTGCCTGTGTTATCAGCAGTATGATGCTGCCATTTGCAGTTACGTTGATTCCGACATTTCTGATGTGGAGGACAATCGGTATCACGGACAGTGTGGTTCCTTTGATTGCCCCGGCCTGGTTCGGAGGCGGTGCCTTTTATATCTTTTTATTAAGGCAGTTTTATATGGGAATTCCCAGGGATTTTGATGAGGCGGCTTATCTGGACGGGGCAACTCATATCCAGATTTTCACACATATTATCCTGCCTGTTACAAGACCGGCCATGGCAGTGGTGGGGATGTTTGCATTTTTAAATGCGTGGAATGATTTTCTGGGGCCCCTTGTGTATCTGAATTCCGAGAAGAAGTATACGGTGGCTTTGGGATTGCAGTTATTTACAGGTTCTTACCGTGGAGAGTGGAATCTGATGATGGCGGCAGCCTGCCTGGTATTAATTCCTGTCATCATTGTATTTGGCTTTGGCCAGAAATATCTGGTTGAGGGTATTACCATGACGGGTGTAAAAGGCTGAATGGAACTGAATATGCGAAATGGAGGAATAAAGTGATGCATTTGAGAGAGAAGGCGGAATACAACACGTGGGAGGAGATTTGGGAACATGGATATCAGTCTCCCTACTTTCAGGCTGAATATGATGCCGAATCAGAAGTGACAGACTGGTCTTTGAGTGAACGGCAATTATTTATTCAGTCCAATGGACGAACCATGCTGGGACAGGATACTTTGGGAAGACTGCATTTTATCTGTACACCCCATGAGAAAATCTATGCTGTACCCTCCGGAGGACCGGATGTGGGTGGGCAGTTTAAGGGACATATTGGACAGTATTATCAGAATGATACAGCATTATTGCTGGGAAAGATGAAGTATGAAATAGAGTTGGCCAACGGTCTTAAGCTTCCGGCGGCCGATCCGTCTTCCCGCACCTGGTATATGGATCACTTTCTTCCCGTAACCGCGACACAGCAGAGGGGATTGGAAACCAGGGTATTTTCACTTGCGCCGGTGCTTGAAGAGGAATCCGTGAAAACTTCTGGAATTCATCCGCTTCCTGGTCCGGCCGGAGCACTGTACTGTATTGAGATTAAGAATACCTCGGGAACCACTATGAAAGGCAGACTGAAGCTGTCTTTGAACCAGAAATTTGTGAACCAGTTCGAACACTACGGGAAATGCTTTGAAGATTACACACAGAATCCGTATCGGGCGGAGTGGGATCAGAAGCTCTTGGTACTGTGGCATCCGGAAAGTTGTGCAGCCATCCAGTTTCTTGGAGGAATCTATGAAGGGGATGCCGCAAATCCCAGAATTTATCAGCCTTTTGAATTGGAAGCAGGAGAGAGCAGAGTATTCACCACAATCGCAGCCGTGACACCTAAGAGGGATGAGATTCATGAGGCTTTAGGCGTTCTCTATCAACATACTGCTTTGGAGTGGGTGAATGTGACTGCCCGTTTCTGGAAGGAACGTCTGGGGAATATAAAAATCGGAATCAGAGAAGATAAAGAGATGGGCCTTAAATATCGGGATATGCAGTTCAGATTTATTCTGGACAATTTTAATTGTCTGTCCTTTGCTCCATCGGGGAAACTGCTCACAAACTGGCAGGGAGCTCCCTCACACTCGCTGTCCAGACTTTGGGGGATTGATATTGAGCCGGACGTGGTGAGTGTGATGTATGTCATTCCGGAAGTGGGACGAAGTGCGCTGGAATATCTGACTAAAAGAAATACACCGAGATTCAGCCTGTATTCCGATCATAGTATGTTCTTCTATGTGTCCCCTCTGGTGATTGCCGGAAAGTATCTTGAGATGACAGGAGATGAAGCCTATTTCCGTGAAAACGAAGGAGTGACGGCACGGTTAGAAGAATTTTACCAGG
>CAMKHH010000171.1 GCA_946412445.1 uncultured Eubacterium sp. | reverse complement strand
TCTGTATACCAAAGTATGCAAGGAAAGCTGCCGGTGGCAGGTTTTCTGTATAAATTTATGGTTAAGAGTGTAACATATTCTCAGAAGAATTACAATTCGCGTGGTGGTAATAATACTATGAATGAAATTAATTTATATGAAAAGAAAATTATACAGGATAAGGAGTTTCCTGTCCAGATTTTTGAAAATAATATCAGAGAGGTTCGCTCTATTTTCCAGGAGCACTGGCATGAACAGATAGAGATGCACTATGTTTTAAATGGTGAGGCAGATTTTTACTGTAACCATAAGCCTGTTCATGGGGAGCCCGGAAATCTGATTATCATCAATAGTAATGAACTGCATACGGGCACAACAAAGACAGAGACATTTGATGCATTGGTTATTATCTTTGAACTGGACAAATTTTCAGAGGAAATTGTAAATCATAACATGATTTTTCAGACGTTGATCCCGGCAGATGAAAAGATTAAAAATCTGCTCTTTACCATTCGTAAGGAGGACAGTTTAAAAGAATTGGGTTATAAACTGGCGGTGAAGGCTGCAATCTATGAACTGCTGACTTACCTTATGCGTTTTTATGTGGTAGAAAGCATATCCGATCAGGAACAGTTAAAAAGAAACAGAAATCTGGAGCGCCTTAATATTGTATTTCAATATATACAAAATAATTATACGGAACAGTTGAGCAATAAAGATTTAGCCCGTGTTATACATTTAAGTGAGCCAAGGTTCTGTCACCTGTTTAAAGAGAGTATGGGATTAAGTCCGCTTAAATATATCAACGAAGTCCGTCTCGAAAAGGCATATTTTCTCTTGCAGCAAAAAGAACTGAATGTCGCCGAGATTGCTGAAATTGTAGGCTTTCGGGATTATAACAATTTTGGGAGATTATTTAAGAAAAAATATGGGTATGCACCATCTGAGGTTTGGGAGAGACAATTATCCTATATTTCCGCTACGTCGAGATAGCAGGATTGTATGTATATATAGCAATGGTTTGCTAGAATTATTTTTTGAATTTATATATGATGATAGCAGAGTTGCGTGAGCACAATTATTTGATTCTTATATATGATGGAGGTATGATATGAAGTTAGGCGTGTTTACAGTAGTATTAGGGGACATGGGTCTGGAGGATGCATGTGCGTATCTGGAAAAAAGCGGTGTGCAGATGGTGGAAATCGGATGCGGAGGATTTCCTGGAAAGGCACACTGTGATCCGGAAGTGCTATTGAATGATGATGCAAAATTAAAGGAATTCCAGGATACAATTGCAAGACATAACCTGGAGATCAGTGCTATGAGCAGTCATGGGAATCCGGTTCATCCACAGAAGGATGTGGCGGAGAAATTTGATCATGACTTGACGAATGCAATTTTACTGGCAGAAAAACTGGGAGTACCGGTGGTAAATGCATTTTCAGGATGCCCGGGCGGCAGCAGTCAGGATCAGGAGCCGAACTGGGTTACCTGTCCGTGGCCGGATGATTTTCAGAGAGTTCTCGATTATCAGTGGAATGAGGTGCTGATTCCTTACTGGAAGAAGAAGGTCGCTTTTGCAAAAGAGCATGGTATTCATAAAATCGCATTGGAACTTCATCCTGGATTCTGTGTATACAATACGAAGTCCCTGTTAAGACTCCGTGAGGCCGTAGGTCCTGAAATCGGAGCAAACTTTGATCCGAGCCATCTGATCTGGCAGGGAATGGATCCCTGTGTGTGCATCAGAGAATTGGGCAAGGCCGGGGCGCTTTTCCATTTCCATGCGAAGGATACAAAGATTGATACGGCAAACACAAACTTGAATGGTGTGCTGGATACCGGGCACTATAGTGATGAGATAAACCGTTCCTGGATTTTCAGATCCGTAGGATATGGCCATGGTGAGGAATACTGGAAAGCAATTATTTCCGAGCTGCGCCTGGCGGGCTATGATTATGCAATCAGTATCGAACATGAGGACAGTCTGATGTCCGGAAATGAAGGGCTGCAAAAAGCAATCCAGTGTCTGAAGAATGTTCTTCTGTACGAAGACAGGGGAGCTATGTACTGGGCATAAAGAAGTGTAACACATACATTTGACAGAAGGGCTGCGGAGAACCGCAGAATGACAGGAGAATCATGAAGATAGGAATTATCGGTTTTGGCGGAATGGCCAACTGGCATAGAGAAACGATTGCAGATATTGATGGTCTGGAGATAGCAGGAATCTATGATATAAAAAAAGAGCGTGTGGAGTTTGCCAGGGAGTGCGGACTTCATGTATATAACAGCCTGGAGGAGCTTTTAGGGGATAAAGAGACAGAGCTGGTACTTGTGGCAACTCCGAATGATTTGCATAAGCCCCTTGCAATACAGGCCATGAGGGCAGGGAAGCATGTGGTATCAGAAAAACCGGTTACCCTGTCTTCGCAGGATCTTCAGGAGATGATGGATGTCTCAGAGGAAACAGGCATGTATCTTACGGTACATCAGAACCGCCGCTGGGATGAAGATTTTCTGACGTTGAAGAAAATCTATGATGAGAACAGACTGGGAGAGGTATACCGCATAGAATCCAGAGTTCACGGCTCGAGAGGAATTCCGGGTGACTGGAGACAGGAGAAGGAACATGGCGGCGGTATGATTCTGGATTGGGGCGTACATCTGCTGGATCAGATTCTGATGCTGATGAAGGACGTAAAGCTTAAAAAAGTTTATGCTTCCGTCACAAATGTAACGAACCAGCTGGTGGATGACGGATTCACTGCAATTCTTACATTTGAAAATAAAACAGAGGTTCTGGTAGAAGTCGGAACCAGCAACTTTATAGCATTACCCCGGTGGTATATGCTCGGACAGAATGGAACGGCGGTTATTAGAGACTGGGATTTATCAGGTGAAATCATATGTGCAGCGGGTGTGAATGAAAAAGATGTGGTTCCGGTGAGAACTGCGGCGGGATTAACCAAAACCATGGCTCCGCGCAGAGAGGATACCATCCACAGGACTGAACTGCCTGTTGTAAAAAGTGATATCAGAGATTTCTATCGGAATGTAATGGCAGTGATTGAAAAGAAGGAAGAGTCCAGGATAAAACTGCCGGAAGTAATGCGTGTGATGAAACTGATGGAAGCAATTTTTGAAGCGGCCAGACAAAACCAGATATTGGATTTTGAGGAATGACAGAACAAGGCGGGGTGATGATTATTATGTCTAAGTTACCAATTGGGTTACAGGTATTTTCAATCAGAGAAGAAGCGGAAGCGGATTTTGCACAGACCATGCAGAAAGTGAAAGATATAGGTTACGATGGGGTGGAGCTGGCAGGTCTTTACGGGCATACACCTGAGGAAATCAGGGACTGCCTGAAGGACATTGGGCTGAATCCGATTTCTGCACATGTTCCGTATGATCAGCTTAAGTCAGATTTGCAGGGGACTGTGGCTGCCTATGCATGCATTGGCTGCAGGTATATCGCAATCCCCTATCTGGCGGAGGGAGACAGGTATGGGACAAGGACCTATCGTGAAATGCTGGAGCATATCCCTGAGATAGCCGGAGAGTGCAGAAAGTATGATATTACCTTATTGTACCACAATCATGATTTTGAGTTTCAGAAGACGGAAGAGGGAATGTATGTTTTAGATGCTTTATACCAGACGTTTCCGGGTGAAATATTGCAGACGGAAATCGATACCTGCTGGGTGAAAGCATCAGAGGTAGATCCTGCAGCTTATATCAGAAAATATAAGAACAGATGCCCGGTGGTTCATCTGAAGGATTTTACAGGTACGAAACCGGTAGAGTTCACAGCACTTGGCCAGGGAGTACAGGATATTCAGGGAATACTGGCGGCTGCTGTAGAATCCGGTGCCGAATGGGTAATTGTGGAGCAGGACGAGCATACGTTGCATGCTCCTATGGAGGATATGAAACTAAGTATTGAATATCTGAAGACTATCTGAAACATCATCATAAAGGAGAAAAATGACATGAGGGAAATTAAGATAGGAACCTGCGTGCCGGGGGTTAAAGCAGCAGATTGGCTGCCCCATATGGTGGATAAAGGATTTGAAACTTTTGAACTAACGTTTCATATGTCTTTGGAGGACACAAACCTGAAGAAACTGGCAGAGCAGGTGAAAGAAATAATCGGGGGCAGGGATATTCCGATTTCAAGCATTGGTCTTTATTGTAATCCCATACAGTACGAAGATCATAAAAAAGCACTGGAGTATGTGATCGATTCTGCGGAATATTTTGGTGCTTCCAATGTAAATACATTTGCGGGAGCATATGAAGGAAGACCGGTTGAAGAATCGATTTCCAAATTTGGTGAGGTATTCCGGGAATTGGCAAAAAGAGCGGCAGACAGGAACCTGAAACTGGGTATTGAGAATTGCCCGATGGGCGGCAGCTATGAGA
>CAMKHH010000170.1 GCA_946412445.1 uncultured Eubacterium sp. | reverse complement strand
GATCCCTTTCAATTTGGAGATATTGGAATTCTCCTAGGCAAGGAGATCAGGGAATCCGAAGCATTCCAGAAATTGCAGTTGATTGAAAGTGCGGAGACCATACGGGCAACGGTCGTGGGAGCCGGAAGTCATACGACTGAAATCAGCGGAAGTACAATCACTTATACCAGTGAAGCATTTCCAATAAAGAATCTTCCGGTGCTGAAGGTAAGTAAGGTGGAGGAGGAACCCGGTAAGCTGGGAACAGCCATCCATAAAAAACTGGAATGGTTTTCTCTGGAAGGGAAGCTCCAAAAGGTTGCGGTTGCACTGGAAGGGCTGCCGAGTCCTTCCTTTCAGAGAGTACAGGAATATGCCCGTGAGCTTCTGGAAGGAATGACTCCCCTTATGGAAGCAGGGCTCCCACTCATTGTGGTTGTGGAAGAGGACATGGCAAAGGTACTCGGACAGAGTATGTATCATCTGCTGAACTGGAAAAAAGAAGTAATCTGCCTGGATGGAATCCATCTCGCAGAAGGGGAGTATATTGACATCGGGAGGCCCATTGCGGAGGGCTATGTGCTGCCAGTGGTAGTTAAAACTCTGGTGTTTCAAGAAAATCGTGTGGAAAGGGAAAAACTATGATTTTAAAAACAAAGTTATTTGGACAGGTGTATGCTTTTAAATCCTTAAAAGAAGTGTTGGCAAAGGCAAATGAAGAGAAGTCGGGGGATAAGCTGGCAGGACTGGCAGCAGAGACGGCTGAAGAGCGGGTAGCGGCAAAAATTGTGCTTGCCGAAGTTACACTGGAGGACTTAAGAAATAATCCGGTTGTCCCTTATGAGGTGGATGAAGTCACCAGAATTATTCAGGATGATATCAATGCGTCCATTTATAATGAAATCAAGAGAATGACGGTATCGGAATTCAGAGAGTGGCTGCTGGATGAAGAGACGACAGGCGCTATGATCCGCCGGGCTTCACGGGGGCTGACCTCGGAAATGGTAGCAGCAGTCGCAAAACTTATGTCTGATATGGACTTGATTTACGGAGCCCGTAAAATCCGTGTTACGGCTCACTGCAACACCACAATCGGAGAGGAGGGAACACTATCTGCCAGACTTCAGCCCAATCACCCGACCGATGACCCGGATGGAATCATGGCGTCCATCTTTGAGGGATTGACTTATGGCAGCGGAGATGCAGTCATAGGCCTGAATCCCGTGGATGATTCTGTCGAAAGCGTAAAAAGGCTTCTTCAGAGATTTGAAGAAACCAAGCAAAAATTTCAGATACCGACTCAGAATTGTGTGCTGGCCCATGTAACCACACAGATGGAAGCAATTAACAAGGGAGCACCTTCAGACCTGATTTTTCAGTCTATTGCGGGATCTGAGCTTGGGAATACAGCATTTGGTTTCAATGCGGCCACACTGGAGGAAGCACGTCATCTGGCACTTACAAAAGGTACGGCAGAAGGACCAAATGTAATGTATTTTGAAACCGGGCAAGGATCGGAATTATCCTCAGAAGCTCACCATGATTCGGATCAGGTAACCATGGAGGCCAGATGCTATGGATTTGCCAGGCATTTTCAGCCATTCCTGGTAAATACAGTTGTTGGTTTTATAGGGCCTGAGTACCTGTATGACGGGCGCCAGGTGAACCGTGCCGGCTTAGAGGACCATTTTATGGGAAAACTGACCGGAATACCCATGGGCTGTGATGCCTGCTATACAAATCACATGAAGGCCGATCAGAATAGTATTGAGGATCTGGCTGTGCTTCTGACAGCTGCCGGATGCAACTATTTTATGGGAATACCGCATGGAGACGATGTCATGTTGAATTATCAGACGACAGGCTATCAGGAAACGGCAGCATTACGGGAAATATTCGGTCTGAAGGCCATAAAGCCCTTCCATGAATGGCTGGTGAAGATGGGATATGTGGATGAAAAGGGCAGACTGACCAGCAAGGCCGGAGATGCCTCCACTTTATTCTGAAGATACAATTGAAGGAGGTATTAAAAGTGAGAGATGATGAGATAAGATCCATGGTGGAGACCATATTACAGCAGATGCTGAATGGAGAAGGAAAATCAGATTATAAGCAGTCTGCGGCCGTACAGACGAAGGATACCGCATATAAAAAAGAAGAATCGGCCGATACCGGGGAGTGCCTGGAGGACATTACGAAAATTGATCTTCGTAAGCAGCTTCTGGTGAAAAATCCAAAGGACCCGGAAGGCTATCTGGATATGAAGGCAAAGACCCCGGCCAGACTTGGAATCGGAAGGGCGGGTGCCAGATACCGGACTGCAACGATGTTAAGAGTCCGGGCGGATCATGCCGCAGCCCAGGATGCGGTGTTCAATGATGTTTCAGAAGAATTTATAAAGAAATGCAATTTCGTACCCGTAAAGACGCTTTGCAAGGACAAGGATGAGTATATTACCCGCCCTGATTTAGGTCGTCGTTTTCCGGGAGAGGAACTGGAAAAGATAAGAAAAACCTGCGGTTCACATCCCAGGGTTCTGGTTATTGTAGGAGATGGGTTGTCCTCCTCCGCAATTGAGGCCAATGTGGAGGATATGATCCCATCCATTCAGCAGGGGCTTTTGATGCATCAGATTACTTTACCGCCAATTCTTTTCATTAAATATGCCAGAGTAGGGGCTATGGATGCAGTTGGTGAGGTTACGGAAGCAGACGTTATCTGTATGTTAGTAGGAGAACGTCCGGGTCTGGTAACTGCAGAATCTATGTCCGCTTATATTGCCTATCAGCCGCGCCACGGTCTTGCAGAGGCAAAAAGAACGGTAATCAGTAATATTCATAAAGGCGGTACCACGCCGGTGGAGGCAGGTGCACATGCGGCGGAACTGATTGTAAAGATGCTGGAAAAGAAGGCATCCGGCATCGATCTGAAATAAGAATACGAGGTGATTAAAGATGAAGAATGATGAATTGCGTCCCAAGGTTCTGGCAATCCGGTTAATCGCCAATGTAAGTGATGATCTTGCAAAAGCATTAGAACTGGAATCCAGACATAGAAGTATCGGTATTATAACCTCCGATATGGATGATGTTACCTACACCGCTCTGGATGAGGCAACAAAAGACGCAGATGTAGACGTGGTATATGCCAAATCCATGTATGCCGGTGCGGGCAATGCATCCACAAAGCTTGCCGGTGAAGTGATTGGTATCATCGGCGGGCCAAGTCCTGCTGAGGTAAAAAGCGGACTTAGTTCGATCAGAAGTTTTATGGAACATGGTGCCTGCTTTGTCAGTGCCAATGAAGATGACTCAATTGTGTATTATGCCCATACCATATCCAGAACCGGATCTTATCTGTCTCAGATAGCAGGAATCCGTGAAGGGGAGGCTTTGGCTTATCTAATCGCACCTCCGCTGGAAGCAATTTACGGGCTGGATGCTGCTATGAAAGCGGCAGATGTGAAGCTGGCCAGCTTTTATGGGCCGCCTTCGGAAACTAATTTTGGCGGAGGCCTTCTGACCGGAAGCCAGTCGGCATGTAAGGCCGCATGTTCTGCATTTGCTCAGGCAGTCAGAAATGTGGCAGATCAACCACAGGATTATGAGTAGAAGGAGAAGGTTTTATGGAACTGAAAGATAAAGACCTGGTGTCTGTTCAGGAGACCAGAAATCTGCTGGAACAGGCGAAAGAGGCTTCGAAAGAACTGGCCCGGATGGATCAGCAGCAGATTGACCGTATCGTAAAGGCCATCAGTGAGGCGGGAGCCGCCCATGCTGCAGAGCTTGCAAAGGCAGCCAGTGAAGAAACCGGATTTGGTATCTGGCAGGATAAAGTAATTAAAAATCTGTTTGCGGCCAAGGTTGTTTACGAAGCGATTAAAGATGAAAAGACAATCGGAATTCTTCATGAGGACAGAGAACGTAAAACCTGGGATATAGGAGTTCCTGTGGGGGTAATTGCCGGTATTGTTCCGTCTACTAATCCCACGTCTACAATTATATATAAATCCATGATTGCTCTGAAAGGTGGAAATGCCATTGTATTCTCCCCTCACCCGGGGGCTAAAAACTGTATCCTGGATGCTGTCAGATTTGTTGCAAAGGCGGCTTATCGGGCCGGTTGTCCGAAAGGTGCCATATCTGCCATCAGCGTACCCACAATGGAGGCCACTAAGGAACTGATGCGCAGTGATCATACCTCCCTGATTCTCGCAACAGGAGGTGGTGCCATGGTGAAATCAGCCTATTCTTCCGGAACGCCAGCCATAGGTGTGGGTGCAGGAAACGGACCTGCATTTATTGATAAAAGTGCTGATGTAAAGGCTGCAGTCAGGAGAATTCTGGATTCCAAGACCTTTGATAACGGAACAATTTGCGCATCCGAGCAGTCAATTATTGTTGAAAAAAGCATGGAGGCGAAGGTGCTTGGT
>CAMKHH010000169.1 GCA_946412445.1 uncultured Eubacterium sp. | reverse complement strand
TCTCCCCTGTTCAATGTAAAATCCACATGGGACAATGCTTTTACTCCGGGAAATGTTTTGGATATGTCACGCATGCGCAATACTACATCTCCATTCATCTTAACCTCCATATTTTTCACACGATGCACCCGCTTTCCTGTAATTCTTCAAAAAGATAGCGTAGTAACATATCCGGTAAGTACCGATTATCCTACCACGCCCCTTTTATCTTATATATGCTTCCTTAATAGGCACGCTTATCCAGAATTTCCTGTGTGATCTGGGTTACGGCATAGTCCGCTTCTTCATCAAGACTGTTCTTTGCAGTCACGGATTTCACGGAATCGTCATATGTGAACACTTCTTCATCCACATAATTCAGCTTTTCCACTGTCTCTCCGGCCTCCAGCTTTTTAATCAGTTCTTCTGCTCTCGGACCATGCAGTGGGTTACACTCAACATCACAGGTAATCTTTCCGGCCAGCGTATCTGTCAGTCCGGCATTGGTTGTATCAAATGAGATAACCATGATTTCCCCATTTTTGACATCTCCACCCACTTTTTTGCCTGCTGCTTCGATGGCATCAATTGCACCAAATGCTTCATTATCGTTTTCGCAGTAAACTACGTTAATATTATCATGCTGCTTAAGCATGGATTCCATAACTTCCTGGCCCTTTGCCTGTGTGAATTCACCGGTCTGCTGCTCCAGCAGGTTCCAGCCATATTTCTCCACACCTTCTTCCAGACCCTTGCTGCGTCCGATCTGTGCAGTGGAACCAATCGTTCCCTGAATATTTACGATATTCAGTTCATTGGCTGCAATACCATTTGCTTCTGCATATGCATTTAACCACTCAGAGGCTTTTCTGCCCTCCAGCAGAGAATCGGTTCCGATCCAGGTAGTAAACAGGCTGTCATCTGACACATTTACCATACGGTCAACGATGATAACCGGAATATCTGCATCTTTTGCTTCTTGAAGCACTGTATCCCATCCGGTCTCGGTTACGGGTGCCAGCAGTATGTAATCCACTTCCTGCTGTATAAAATTTCGAATAGCCGTAATCTGATTTTCCTGCTTCTGCTGCGCATCGTCAAAAATCAGTTCATATCCGTTTGCTTCACTGAAGGTGTCTTTCATGGATTCAGAGTTTGCCGTACGCCAGTCAGATTCCGCACCAACCTGTGAAAATCCCACGGTGATAACGCCACTGTCATCTGTTTTATCTTCATCGGTATTTTCCTTGCCCACTGACTCAGCTGCACTGGATGCATCCGGCTTGCTTCCTTCACTCCCTGAATTATCTCCTCCACATCCCATGAGCATGCTTCCTAACATTGTGGTACAAAGCAGCGCTGTTAACACCTTTTTCTTCATTTTCTCATTCCTCCCGATTTGATTTTACTTTGTTGTGATTGCATATCCGTATCATATTCTATTTCTTCTGTTTCGGAAACAGGCAAACATATTTGTTTTTTACGTTTTTTTTGGATTATTCCGAAAGCAGGTACACCGCGTACGTTTTCTTATGAAAATGGTTGAATATCTTTTGCTTCTATAATCACCGTAGCCTTTGTCCCTTTGTTTTCTTCACTTTCAAAGAATACTCCGTATTCCGTTCCATAATAATACTGCAGGCGTTGATTCACATTGGCCAGTCCAAACCCGCTGCCGCCCATCTCCTCACCCACTCCCGCGATGCTGCGCCGAAGTCTCTCCAGGGCATATATATTCATTCCGATTCCATCATCTTCCACCTCAAAGAAAATATGCTTTCCTTCTTTCCATCCGGTGATTCGTATCAGCCCCTTACCCCGCTTTTTCTTGATTCCATGATACAGTGCATTCTCTACCAGAGGCTGCAGGGTCAGCTTGGGGATTTTGCACTGATGCAGCTCAGATGCAATATTTATCTCATATTCCATAATATCCTGATATCGAAATTGCTGAATCCGCAGATAGCTGCGGATATGCTCCTCCTCTTCTTTGATTGTAATATAGTCCTTTCCCTTACTTAAGGTGGTCCGGAAAAATTCGGACAAGGTTGTCACCATGGAAACTACCTCTTTTGTTTCCTTTGCCTCCGCCAGCCATACGATGGTATCCAGTGTATTGTAGAGAAAATGAGGATTAATCTGCGCCTGCAGAAGTTTTGACTCGGTAAGCCTTAAGTTCTCTTCCTGTTTTTTGATATCTTCCACCAGTGAACCGATTTCTGCCGTCATGACGTTAAAACTGTCGGTCAATACGGCAATCTCATCCACCGTATCAATCTTTGTATTTGCTGTAAAATCCCCCCGTGCTACTTTCTTTGTCTGTTTACACAGCTTGCGTATGGGGCGCGCGATGCTTTGAACTGCCATGCTTGACAGTACCAGAGAAACCAGTATGGCTGCCGCAATCAAAAAAATACTGATACGCAGTGCTGTCGCCACATTTCTTTCCAGCTCCTCTTTCATATTTGCAAAATTTCTTGTTTCTTCATAGATGTAATTTTCAATTGCTCCTTGAATTACCGCTGTCAGGCCGCTCTGTCCGCGTATGTTCTCATCAAGATATATAATCTTATCTTCATAAGAACTTCCATCGGCAATCATTGTTTCAAGAACTGCTACACATTTACGCAGCGATTTCAGACTGTTCTCCACAAAGCGGATCTGTGTTTTGTTGATGGATGCGGTCGCCATATTCGAAAGTTCTTTACATATCACAGAGAGTTCATCCATATACGTATAAGGGTTCACGGTAACAATTCCGTTAATGGTTGTTTCCCCATTTCCCAGTTCATCCACGGTTTTATTTCCGATCACAGCCAGATACATCGTGTAATCCATCCGCTCCTTAAACTCCTTTGAATAATGATTGGCATAGGTAACACTCTCCGTGATTCGGTTATACTCATTTACCGACTGCATCAGTGTGACGAACAGATACACGACAACACAAAGCATCGGTACAAAGACCGATAACGGAATCAGTACAATCTTTTTATTCAGTGATATTCTCTTGTGCTTTTTCATGCCTGATACCTCTCGGCACGCTGCCGGTAATCGGTAGGTGAGCATCCTTCTGTCTTTTTAAAGATATAGCTGAAATAATGGGGATCCTTGTATCCCACCTCAAATCCTATCTCCGATGCCTTTTTCGAAGAGCACATCAACAATGCCTTTGCCCTTTCCATACGTGTCTCGGTCAGATATTCCACGAATGTCTTCTCAACCTCCCGGCTGAACACCGCGCTGAAATAGCTCGGACTCATATTCACGCTTGCAGAGACAGAATTCAGCGAAATATCTTCTGCCATATAATTTTCCTCAATATACTGCTTTGCCGCTTCAATAATATCTGAATAGCGCCTTCCTTTGCTGATGTCACGACGCTCCAGCGCCCTGACCAGCAGCTGCTCCACGTATTTCTTCAGTCCCTCTGCGGACGTTACGCTCTGCAGTGTCCGCTCCAGCTCCTCTGCTTCATCTTCTCCCGCATCCACCCCCAGCCGTTCACAAAAGGAACTTATCACAATATATATATCAATTGTTATATACTGGCGCATCAGGAGCGAACGGAGGTTTTCCTTCGGAATTTCTCCGAAGTAAGCTTCGACAAAACTTCCTGCCACCTCCTGCATGCCACTCATCAGGAATTTTTCAATCAACGTCCGGTTCCTTTTCATAATATCCAGGCTCTGTGCATCCAGTTTCGCGCTTTCTTGTATGGTTCTCAATTCTTCCATGGATAGGATCAACTGCTCCTCGCAGGTAAAGCGATTGGCAAATATAAGTGCTGCCTCCTGATAGGATTGGGTCATTTCCCGAATGCGTGACACAACGGCTCCAATCCCCCCAAAGTACGCCACATGCGGATATCGCTTCATTGTCACAGTCAGCCTGTTCTTCAGAAGCTTTTGTTTCTCCTTCACATCCTCATCATTCTTTCCAATCAGCAAAAATGCCCAGCCTTCTACTCCACGCCAGAAGCTGTGGACATCCGGGATTGCTTCCCCCGCATGCTCCAGGCTCTGGAATGCTTCTGCTGCCTCCTCCTTAGAAGCGTAACAGTCCACGTTCAGTGCTGCCTTGAACAGAAGAATGTTATATGCCTGCCCGCCGAGATCCATGCCAAGCCTTCTTCCTTCTTCCAGCGCCTGAACCATACTCAGGTTGCCTGAAATCAGGCTGTTAAAGAATACAAATTTTTCCCGTTCCACGTTCTCCTGCATTTCCTGGATATAATGCGTCCGCAGGTTTTTTTCCTCACGCTCCGATTTAATCTTCTTAGCAACCTTAGAAAGTGATTCCAGCAGCTTGACGGAAGTAATTGGTTTCAGCAGGTAGTCTGTCACACCCACGCTGATTGCTTCCTTTGCATATTCAAATTCGTCATAGCCGCTCAAAATCAGGATTTTCAAGTCCGGAAGTTCTTTCTTTACCAGTCTGCTCAATTCCAGTCCATCCATAAAAGGCATCTTGATATCCG
>CAMKHH010000168.1 GCA_946412445.1 uncultured Eubacterium sp. | reverse complement strand
GAGGTTTCCTACGAACGGGATTTAAAGAAAATGCGGATTTGGCTGAATAAACAGGGGATTGATTCAGCTGCTCAGGTAACCAGAACAAATCTGAATTCTTATATGCTTTACCTGGAAAGAGAACATCTGTCCCCGGCTACAGTTTCCAGAAGCGTTGCTTCAATACGTGCATTCTTTCAATTCCAGGTTAAAGAGCATAAGCTTTCTGCAGATCCGTCAGAAGGATTAAAACCACCGAAGGTAGAAAAAAAATTACCGGAAATTCTGACTGTGCAGGAGGTTGATTTATTACTGGCACAGCCAGATGACCGGACACCTAAAGGAATCCGGGACAAAGCTATGCTGGAACTTTTATATGCAACAGGGATTCGTGTAAGCGAATTAATCCATCTAAATCTGTCCGATGTTAATATGCAGCTTGGTTATATCACCTGCAAAGATCATGAAAAGGACAGGATTGTTCCATTTGGCAGCACCGCCAGGCGAGCCCTGGAGCGGTATATCAAAGAGGCACGGGGAGGTCTTCTGGGAGCTCAGGACGCAGGATGGTTATTTGTGAATTGTTCGGGAAAGCCTATGAGCCGTCAAGGTTTTTGGAAAGTGTTAAAGGGATATGTAAGTCAGGCCGGGATTACGGCGGATATCACTCCCCATACGCTTCGGCATTCATTTGCCACCCATCTGCTGCAGAACGGAGCCGATCTGAAAAGTGTACAGGAGATGTTGGGTCATTCCGATATATCTACCACACAGATGTATCTGAATATGGGGATTTACAAGATGCGCGATGTCTATAACAAAGCACATCCGCGTAAGTAAAAGAATTGACGGAAGAGGAGATAAAATCATGAGCTTTACATTTGTAAAAGAAATACCATCGCCGGAACAAATCTGCAGAGAATACCCCTTAAGCCCAAACTCCGCACGGGTAAAAAAAGAAAGAGATGCGGAGATTGCCAGAGTGTTTACCGGTGAGTCAGATAAATTTCTGGTAATTGTAGGGCCCTGTTCTGCGGATAATGAAGACTCAGTATGTGATTATATCAGCCGTCTGGTGCCGGTACAGGAAAAGGTGAAGGACAAGGTTATACTCATTCCGCGCATCTATACCAATAAGCCGCGTACCACGGGTGAAGGCTATAAGGGAATTGTCCACCAGCCGGATCCGGAGAAGAAACCGGATTTGCTGCAGGGACTGATCGCTATGCGTAAGATGCATATAAGAGCGATAGAAGAAAGCGGGCTGACCCCGGCAGACGAGATGCTGTATCCGTCCAACTGGAGTTATCTGTCGGATATCTTGTCTTATGTGGCAGTCGGTGCAAGGTCTGTAGAGAATCAGGAACATCGTCTGACCGTATCGGGATGTGATGTTCCTGTAGGCATGAAAAATCCTACAAGCGGTGACTTATCGGTGATGTTGAATTCCATAATTGCGGCCCAGGGACATCATACCTTTATTTATCGGCATTGGGAGGTGAAGACGGATGGGAATCCTCTGGCTCATGCAATCTTGCGGGGGGCAGTGAATAAGCATGGGAATGCTATTCCCAACTATCACTATGAAGAGCTGCAGCTTCTTCTGGAGAAGTATCAGGAGACAAATCTGGTGAATCCGGCCGCTATTGTGGATACCAACCATGCAAACTCTGATAAAATGTATCAAGAGCAAGTAAGAATTGCCAAAGAAGTACTTCACAGCCGCAGGCATTCCAAGGATATCCATGATCTGGTAAAGGGGTTAATGATTGAAAGTTATTTAGAGAGCGGATGTCAGAAGATAGGCAATGGAAATCATATCTATGGAAAGTCCATAACAGATCCCTGCCTTGGATGGGAGGAGTCGGAGCGGTTAATCTACGAAATCGCAGAAAGCTGCTGAATAGTAACGATACTGGCACTGGCAGCTTTCCTTGCATACTTTGGTATTATCAAACCCGGCCGGGATATTGGTTCCCGGCCGTCTTTCTGGTTTTCGGATTCTTTCGGCAGCCTACAGAATCATGCTTTGTATTAAAAACCAGGCGGCACGGAATGGACGCATCAGGTTCCAGAAGCCGAATCCATGGAGATCATACTCCGAAGCTGTCAGAAGCTTTGCCCTTATGCTTCGGACATCTTCAAACCATACTTCGTGCTGTACATAGTCCAGAGTATATCGAAAATGTGGTGACTGGGCAGTTTCATCATATTCGATTTCAGCTCTGTTATCTACCGCAAGCTGCACAGCCTCAGCGTTTCCGATGATTCTTGCTCTTGATGTTCCCTGTACAAAAGGAAGTGTCCAGTCGTAACCGTAATTAGGGATACCCATGTAAATCTTGTATCTGGGGATTACCGATACTGCGTAATCCAGCACTTCTCTGACTTTATTCAAGGGGGATACTGCCATGGGGGGGCCGTACGTATATCCCCATTCATAAGTCATAAGAAAAACGCTGTCAGCTGCTTCTCCCAGCAGTGCATAGTCCATTCCTTCATATAAAAGCCCCTTCTGATCCGGTGAAGTTTTCGGGGCTAAAGCTACAGATACACGAAAACCTTCCCGGTTCATCTCCTGACGAAGCCGGGTGACGAATGCAGCATATTCTACCCTGTCTTCCGGCAGGATATATTCAAAATCCACGTCTACTCCATCATAACCCTTTTCTCTGACCGTTTTCAGCAATTCCTCAATCAATTGTGACTGCACATCTATATTCTCTACCAAAACGTTTATAAGCTGATTATTGAAAGTCCCGGTAATCGAAAAAGGAGTAAGCACAAGTATGGGACTGACTCCTGCCATCAGAGTGGCTTTCAGAATATAATCTTCATTTTCCGGAGGCAGCAGCATTCCCTCTTCCGTAAAACCATAGGAAAAAACACGTAATTCATCTAAATAAAGCAAGGCGCTCCGGAGGATCTCCTCTCGAATATAGGGGTAGGCATAACCCATAACCTCCATTTGCACTTTGGGTTGTTTTGTATAGCTGATAACCAGTTTTTCTCCTATGGTCAGATAAGACTCGTTCAGCAGATAGGGATTATTTTGAAGAAGCTGTTTTACTGGTATTCCATATGACTGAGCTATGGAATATATGGTCTCACCCTGCTTTACTCTGTGAATGATCGCTGGGGTCAGTATCAAAATCGCCTGACCGGGAATCAGTTTCCCGGCCACATCCAACTGATTATCATAGATTAACCGTTCCATGGAAACACTAAACCGGCTGGCTATTGAAACCAATGTATCATTTGGTTGTACTACATAGATTTCCATATAATAAGCCTTTTTATTTAAGCTATGCACAGTCTGCCCGGGGGGTCCACGACTTTCGTAAGAAACTGTTATAACGGTCCGGTGCAGAAGTGATGTAACCGTTGAAAAATCCATGTTTTTATGTTATGCTAGTGAGATGAAAACAGTGGATAATCAAAAGTTGAACATACAAGGCGGAACATATGCGATCGGGAGGACTTCGATGAAATTAACAGATTTATTATCAAGGCTGGGCTATGAGTGCATACAAGGCAGTTTAGATAAGGAAGTGAGAGGAGTAGTCTTTGATTCCAGAAAAGTTGTCAGGGACTCTCTTTTTGTTTGTATACGCGGTGCTGTGAGTGATGGCCATACATTTGCCGGAAGCGCAGCCGCGGATGGGGCCTCGGTACTTGTGACTGAGGAGGCCGTGGAGGTATCTAAAGACATTACAGTAATTAAAGTGGCGGACAGCAGATATGCGCTGGCGCTTATCTCCTGCGCCTGGTTCGGATATCCGGCTGATAAGCTGAAGACGATTGGAGTTACCGGAACTAAGGGCAAGACGACAACTACTTATATGGTACGTTCTATATTGGAAAATGCAGGGTATAAAGTGGGTCTGATAGGAACGATAGAAACAATTATAGATGATCAGGTGATTCCATCTGAGAATACAACCCCTGAATCTTTTCTGGTACAGGAGTATTTTGCAAAGATGGTGCATGCCGGATGTGACTGTGTGGTAATGGAGGTTTCATCACAGGCACTGATGTTGGACCGCGTAGCAGGATTTACCTTTGATTATGGGATATTCACCAATATTGAACCGGATCATATAGGACCAAATGAACATCCAAGCTTTGAAAACTATCTGGAATGTAAGAAAAGGCTTTTAAAACAGTGCCGGGTGGGCATTGTAAACCGGGATGATGAACATTACGAAACAATGATTGAAGGTCATACCTGCAAACTTGAAACTTACGGGTTTCACAAGGATGCTGATTTGAAGGCAGCAGACTGCCGCCTGGTTTCAAAACCGGGATATCTTGGGATAGACTATACTGTGGAGGGCCTTCTGAATTTTCAGGTAGAAATAGATGTTCCGGGTAAATTCAGCGTTTATAATTCTTTGACAGCAATTGCAATCTGCCGTCATTTCAATGTATCCGAAGAAAACATCGTGAAAGCTCTGAAAGCTGCGAAAGTGAAGGGCCGTATGGAGA
>CAMKHH010000167.1 GCA_946412445.1 uncultured Eubacterium sp. | reverse complement strand
ATGGGAGAGCTTTGCAAATATGTGGATGTCTGCATAGCAAATGAAGAGGATGCATCGGATGTATTCGGCATTAAGGCTGCCAATACAGATGTCACAGCCGGAACCGTAAACCACGAAGGCTATAAAGACGTTGCAAAACAACTGGCCAAACGCTTTGGATTCTCAAAAGTTGCGATTACACTAAGGGAGTCAATTTCTGCAAATGACAACAACTGGTCTGCCATGTTATATGACGGAAGTGATTATTATTTCAGTAAGAAATATAAGATGCATATCGTTGACCGCGTAGGCGGCGGTGACAGCTTCGGCGGCGGTCTGATCTGCGCCTGCCTGAATGACTATGACGCACAGGCAACCATAGAGTTTGCAGTTGCGGCATCCTGTCTGAAACATTCCATCGAAGGGGACTTCAACATGGTATCCATGGAGGAAGTACAAAAACTCGCTGGTGGAGATGCATCGGGAAGGGTACAGAGATAATTTAATTAGTCCATTTTGCCATGGAAAGCATTTATATAGGATGGGGTGCTGTGATACAGCACCCTGTTTTACTGTATTGTCGAATTCCAATGAACCCAGTCGAACGATTGTTCTTGACTATTTATTACCTCCTGTTATAATTGGAAATGTAACACAAATGTAATAATTATGATAAAAATGTGAAATACTCAACATCATAATGTATTGAATCAAACAGGAGGTTTTATGTATCGGAACAAATATGCACTGACACTGGCAATTGCCATCATGTGGATTGTCTGCGGCGGACAGGCTGTAAGGGCTGAAGTTGGAAGTAATCTGCTGACACAGACGAAATCCGATACGAATGAGGAACATTTTGCGGCAGCAAATGTAAGTACGAAACTTAATATCCGTTCGCTTCCGGGTGTGGAAGGGGATATTGTGGGAAAGATACAGGCTTTTGGACTGATGGAAGTCAAAGGCTATGAAAACGGCTGGTGCCTTGTAAATTCAGGAGAAGTAGCCGGCTATGTAAGCGCAGATTATCTGTATTCTCCTCAGGAGACAGAACAGCTTATAGAAACTGTGGGCATGGCAAACCTGCCGGTGGCAGAGAAGGTTTCTCCGGTGCGGCAGCAGTTGATTGATTTTGCAAGTCAGTTTATAGGAAATCCATATGTCTGGGGTGGTACAAGCCTTACGAATGGGGCAGACTGTTCAGGATATGTACAAAGTGTATATAGAGAATTTGGCGTGGAACTGCCAAGGGTTTCCGCAGCCCAGGCCAACGTTGGAAATCGGATTGCCGTAGACAGCGCACAGCCCGGAGATTTGATTTTTTATGAGAAGGGCGGTTCTATCTACCATGTGGTCATCAATCTGGGTAATGGACAAGTTTTAAATGCCAGCTGCGCAAAGAAAGGAATCTGTGTCTCAAACTTGGATTACAGTCACGCTGTGTGGGCAGTGGATGTCCTTGGCTGAAATAGATGGCTAAACTGTAATAAAAACGTAAAATGAAAAAGGTTTACAAGGGATATTTGCTATGCTATACTGTATCAGTGTGAGATTAGCCTTGATTCAGAGATTGGAATCTCCGACCATCTCTTGATTAACGGCGTTAAAAAAATTAGGAGGAAACAGACATGATTTCACCAGAAAAGAAGCAGGCAATTATGAAAGAGTACGCCAGGACAGAAGGTGACACAGGTTCACCGGAAGTACAGGTGGCAGTTCTGACAGAAAGAATTAATGAGCTTACAGAGCATCTGAAGGTTCATCACAAAGACCATCATTCCAGAAGAGGACTTTTGAAGATGGTTGGTCAGAGACGTGGTTTGCTTGACTATTTGAAGAACACTGATATTGAAAGATACCGTACATTGATTGCAAGATTAGGAATCAGAAAATAATCAGTTTGATTCAGGGCGGACATTTTCCGCCCTGTTTCGCTATACCAAAGTATGCAAAAACATGAAACTGCAAAGCCGGGCAGATATACAGCTTCCGAGACCACTGAAAAGTACATTTTCTGACAGACAGTGTATTTTTCAGTTGTTTCGGAGTAAGCCGCCCGGATGCTATACCTGTATTTTAAGTATACAGGACATCAATACGGCAGAGACCGTAATATGAAAAGGAGAAACCTATGTATAAAAGTTTTAGTATGGATCTGGCAGGCAGAACCCTGACAGTTGATGTAAATCGAGTCGGAAAGCAGGCAAATGGTGCTGCATTTATGCATTATGGAGATACAGTGGTATTGTCGACCGCTACAGCATCCGATAAGCCCAGGGAAGGAATTGATTTCTTTCCGTTAAGTGTTGAGTACGAAGAAAAACAATACGCAGTCGGAAAAATCCCGGGTGGCTTTAATAAGCGTGAAGGAAAAGCTACAGAGCATGCGATATTGACTTCGCGTGTCATCGACCGTCCCATGCGTCCGCTGTTTCCCAAGGATTACAGAAATGATGTGACACTGAGCAACATGATCATGTCCGTGGATCCTGCGTGTAATCCTGAGGTGGTGGCCATGCTTGGTTCCGCAATAGCGACCTGCATTTCAGACATACCGTTTGACGGCCCTTGTGCCATGACCCAGTTAGGTATGATCGATGGAGAGCTGATTGTAAATCCGACGCTTGCACAGAAGGATATCTCGGATTTATCCCTGACTGTTGCATCCACACGAGAAAAAGTAATTATGATTGAGGCCGGTGCCAATGAAATTCCCGAACAGAAGATGATTGACGCAATCTTCAAGGCTCATGAAGTGAATCAGAAAATTATAGAATTTATCGATCAGATCGTTGCCGAGTGCGGAAAAGAAAAGCATTCCTATGAAAGCTGTGCGATTCCGGAAGAATTATTTGCTGCAATTAAAGAAATTGTACCTCCGGTTCAGATGGAGGAGGCTGTATTTACAGATGAAAAACAGAAAAGAGAAGAAAACATCCGTAATATCACCGGGCGTCTGACAGAAGCATTTGCAGAGAATGAAGAGTGGCTGGAAGTCCTTGATGAAGCGATTTATCAATACCAGAAGAAGACGGTCCGGAAGATGATATTAAAAGATCATAAGCGCCCGGATGGCCGAGCGATTGGCCAGATTCGTCCTCTGGCAGCCGAGATTGACCTGATTCCAAGAGTTCATGGTTCTGCTATGTTCACCCGTGGACAGACACAGATTTGTACTGTTACCACGCTGGCGCCGCTCTCAGAAGCTCAGAAGCTGGACGGACTCGATGAATTTGAAACATCCAAACGTTATATGCATCATTATAATTTTCCGTCTTATTCCGTAGGGGAGACAAGGCCATCCCGTGGTCCGGGACGCCGTGAGATTGGACATGGTGCTCTGGCAGAGAGAGCTCTGGTTCCTGTGCTTCCGACACCTGAGGAGTTCCCATATGCAATTCGTACGGTTTCCGAGACCTTTGAGTCAAATGGATCTACTTCGCAGGCAAGTATCTGTGCATCCACGATGTCGCTGATGGCTGCAGGCGTACCGATTAAGAAATCTGTTGCAGGTATTTCCTGTGGACTGGTTACCGGAGAAAGCGATGATGATTATCTGGTGCTGACCGATATTCAGGGTCTTGAAGACTTCTTTGGAGACATGGACTTTAAAGTTGCAGGAACGCATGATGGAATCACAGCGATTCAGATGGATATAAAGATTCACGGACTGACCAGACCTATCATTGAAGAGGCTATCAGCAAAACAAAGGAAGCAAGAGAATATATCCTGAACGAAGTTATGGAAAAAACCATTGCTGCTCCACGTAAGGAGGTCGGTCAATATGCACCTAAGATCATCCAGATTCAGATTGATCCGGCGAAAATCGGAGATGTAGTCGGGCAGCGCGGCAAGACCATCAATGCAATCATTGAAGAAACAGGCGTAAAGATTGATATTTCAGATGATGGCGCAGTATCCATCTGTGGGACGGATAAAGCGGCCATGGATAAAGCCATGGACTATATTAAGACGATTACCACTGACTTTGAGGCCGGACAGATATTTACAGGTAAAGTTGTAAGCATCAAGGAATTTGGCGCGTTCCTGGAATTTGCACCGGGAAAAGAGGGGATGGTTCACATCTCCAAGATAGCCAAGGAACGAATTAATCGCGTGGAGGATGTATTGACTCTGGGCGATGTAGTAAAGGTTGTATGTCTTGGAAAAGACAAGATGGGAAGAATCAGTTTCAGTATCAAGGATGTACCGACAGAAGCATAAGAATGAGACGGGAGAAGTCAGTACACAGATGTCTGTTGGCTTCTCCCTTTGTGCCTGCGCTTAAAAGGTGAATCTGAGCGAAGGAGAGATAAAATTGAGGTATCACAATATAACAAAAGATGATATGAAAAATGGCGAGGGGCTACGGGTTGTTCTTTGGGTTTCCGGATGTTCTCATCACTGTGAAGGCTGTCAGAACCCGATAACCTGGGATCCGGAATGCGGACTTAACTTTGACGGGGAAGCAAAAGAGGAGATTTTTGAACAGCTGCAGCAG
>CAMKHH010000166.1 GCA_946412445.1 uncultured Eubacterium sp. | reverse complement strand
TCAATTAAGTTTACATTGATTTACGCTCTGCTATCTCAGCCATCTTCGCTTCGTTCAGCCGGGTATCCCCATGTACACGGCTGTAAGACAGATAACCGTTCATACGGTCAATTTTAGTCAAATTACCAGAACCACAGACAGGGCACACATCCATCTCAAGCTCCTCATGGCCGCAGTCGTCGCAGTAGGCAAGCGATAGATTGACTCCTTCATAAAAGCCCTTTTTCATAGCTCTTCGAACCAAAGATCGGATTGCCGGACGATTATAACTCACTGGATAGCGGACATACTGGATTTTTCCACCGTTACAATATTCCCAGAAGCGTCCTTCCTTATCCTGCTTCTCAATAGGAGTAAGGTCTTCAGTCACATGACAGTGGAAACTGTTGCTGACATAGGGACGGTCAGAGACATTATGTACAATTCCATATATCTTGCGGAATTGCTCTACCTGCAGGCCGCATAAGGACTCTGCGGGCGTTCCATAGATAGCATAGAGAATTCCGTCAGCAGTTTTAAACTCTGCCACCTTGTCATTAATATATTTAAGGACTTCCAGGGCAAATTCCCCATCCTCTGCAATGGATTTGCCATTGTAAAGTTCTTGCAGTTCATTGAGCGCCGTGATGCCGAACGACGCTGTCATAGGTTTCAGAAGCGGTCTGATTTTATCACCCGGCTTTAGATTTCCACCGTAGAAACCACCTTCACAGTACCCCAGCGGATTGGTGGATGCCCGCATTTCCCCCAGATAATCGTAGGTTCTGCGATGCAGATCCCGTATCATCTCCAGATAAAAATCCAGCACCTCGTAAAAGCCCTGATTCTCACTTCTGGATTTAGCAAGAATCATTGGCAGATGAAGCGATACTGCTCCGATATTAAACCTTCCGACAAAAACAGGTTTGTCTTTCTCATCTGCAGGTTCCATCCCACCCCTCTCATACCAGGGGCTTAAAAATGCACGGCAGCCCATAGGACTGATCACCCGTCCATACTTCTGATACATACTGGATATATATCCCTCTCCACTCATGGACAACCAGTCCGGATACATCGTCTTAGAGGAACACTCCACTCCGGCTTCAAAAACATCTTCGCAGATACCACCCTGTCCGTGAATTGCCTCATCATATAAAAATACAATTTTAGGAAACAGTACCGGTTTCTTATGTCCTTCTTTTCCCTGTCCCCCCTGATGCACCTGCAGGAGTGAAACAGAAATCATCTTCTGGAATAGTTCGGCTCCAAGTCCCAGGGTTACTGTAACAAATGGATAATCTCCGCGCGAAGAGCCTACGGTATTCAGTTTATATTCAATTCCCTGCCATCCCTGATCACAATCTCTTCTGACCTTGTCCATCGCATATTCAATGGCTTTCTCTTCTCTGCCGGCCCAGGACTCATCCGAATATTTCAGGAATTCCTTTCTATATTTATCGTAGCTTCTCTTTGCATAAGGAGCCAGAATCTTATCCACCTCAGGCACCGTAAATCCGCCATACTGCTGGGCGGCGGTGCTTAATATAATATCTCCCATGACATCAAAGGCCGTATCCAACGTCTTGGGTTCATTATACCAGACATTCCCCATCTCAAATCCACCACGTAAAACATTTGCTACGTCAAACAGGCAGCAATTCATGGTATCCAGGCGGGCTGACTGATCATGAATATAGATATATCCATCTTTACATGCCTGAAGCTCGTTCCTGTTCATAAAGAATTTTCTGTACAGTTCTTTATTTAATTCATTGAAAATCAGACTTCGCTTAGTCGCCACCAGCGCACTGTCTGTATTGGCATTACTCTTATCTCCAATGTAACGGATAGATTGGCTTTTGGTATAGACCTCATCCATCATATGTATAAAGTCTATCTTGTAATTTCGATAGTCACGATAGCTCTTGGCCACAGAGGGATTAACCTTTTCCAGTGCTCCTTCTACGATATTATGCATATCCGCAATCAGAATATCCTTCTTTTCCAGAGAGTTTGCATGCTCAGTTGCAAATTTACAGATAAAATCAATCTCTTCCTGCGAAAATGTATATAGAATACGGTGGGCAGATTTATTTACCGCACGAACAATCTTAGCGGCATCGAAAGGCTCTTTCGTTCCGTCTTTTTTTATAATACAAATCATACTGTCCTCCTATTTTACAATATATTGTTCTTATCGTTTTTTCCAATACAAGATATTGTATCACTTATCTATTAAAAAGAAAATCCCTTTATTGAGGGACATGCACCATTCTCATTGGAGCACGCTTAAAACTGCTTGAATTCTCCATCAAATACAATCTCGGCAGGTCCTGTCATGTACACAAGATTTTCTTCCCTGTCCCAGGTAATCTGCAGTGTGCCTCCCAGCAGCCGTACCTCAACCTGATTTCCGTCCACCAGATGATTCAGGATAGTTGCAACCGCAACCGCACATGCACCGGTGCCACAGGCCAGGGTTTCTCCCGATCCTCTTTCCCATACCCGCATCTGTACGGTATGTCCGTCCAAAATTTTGACAAACTCCGTATTGATCCGATCCGGGAAACGTTCATGATGTTCGAATTTCGGACCAAGCTTCTCAATATTCAGATTTTCCAAATCATCCATGTAGACTACAGCATGCGGATTTCCCATAGAAACACAGGTCATATGGTATTCCTTCCCATCCACGGATATAGGAGCATTAATCAGTTCCTGCTCATCGGCCAAAACCGGTATTTTTACAGCTTCCAGAATAGGCGAGCCCATATTTACCCGAATCTGTACCGCCTTTCCATCCTTTATGGTCAGCTCCAGATATTTGATACCACTTTTTGTGTTCACACTGATTGAAGTTTTATCAGTCAGTCCGTATTCATAAACATACTTGGCCACACATCGGATCCCATTCCCGCACATGGCTCCCCTGGAACCATCCGCATTATACATTTCCATTTCAAAATCGGCCACATCGGAAGGCTTTATCAGAATCAGCCCATCAGACCCGATTCCAAAATGCCGGTCACTCATCAGCTTTGCCATTCGAGAGGGATTCTCAACGTTTTCTTCCATACAGTTCACATATACATAATCATTGCCGCATCCATGCATCTTCGTAAATTTCATCTTTCTTCCTCATTTCTTTCCAGAATAGTCAACCCATCTGACATGATTTTACTATTTCACTGCAGAAAACACAAGTAGAAACCCACTGCTTTTTAACGACTCAAGCAGTGGGTTCTCTCCTACTTTTCTTCTGATATCTGCCGTCCCTCGTGATCGATATAATAACTTTGCCGATACATCATCCGAGAAAGCGGTACAAGTTCATAGCCTTGTTTCTGCAGGTTGTCAATCAGGTTGTCAAGAGCCTTGGCGGTATACTTTGCGTCATTATGGCACAAAATTATGGAGCCGTTATTCAAGTGTTCATTCTGCGTTACAGTCTGTACGATAGAATCCGCACCATAGTCCTTCCAGTCCAAGCTGTCCACATCCCACTTAATACTATAATAGCCGCAGCTTTTTGCACTCGCGATTACCTGATTATCATAATCCCCAAACGGCGCCCGGAATAAATACATCTCATGACCGGTCAGCTCTTTAACCTTATTATGTAAATTCAATATTTCCTGCTGACACTGCATATCCGTCAGTGGAATCATATTTCTATGACTTTCGGTGGAATTTCCCAGATCATGTCCTTCTTCATATATACGCTTAACTTCCTCAGGATAACTTTCCACCCAGTCTCCTGTCACAAAGAACGTAGCTTTTACCTGACGGGCAGATAATATATCCAGTATCTCCCGGGTATTTTCATTTCCCCATGTCAGATCAAAGGTAAGTGATACCTGATTTTTTTCTGTCTCTACACAATATATGGGCAATTCCCGTTCTCCTACGGTACTCTTGCTTACAGTAATCGTTCCGGGCAGATATCTTACTGCATCCACGATACAGCTCGCTACCAGCAATACAGCAAACATTGTAAATGCGGCTTTTCTGATCGAGTAGTGAGATTTCTGGTCCATTATCTTCCACTCTTTATACTGAAGTTATTACTATTCTATCCTTTACAGAATGTCCATATGTCAATTAAATACTATACCTCTTGACATCCTTTTAAAATGCATTAAAATATTCTTATACTATACAAAAGAACGGAGGAATTTTTCCATGGAGAAGAAGGGATTTATCAGTGAATTTAAAGAATTCATTATGCGTGGAAACGTAATTGATCTGGCCATCGGTGTTATTATTGGCGGTGCATTTCAAAAAATTGTTACGTCTCTCGTTAACGACATTATCATGCCTGTGGTTACCAGGATAACCGGAGGTGTCAATTTCGAGAACTGGTTTATTGCTCTGGACGGAAATAAGTATCGCACCCTTAAGGATGCAGCGGATGCAGCAGCACCTACACTGAATTATGGAGTATTTATCACCGAAGTAATTCAATTTATAATTATGGCATTTGTAATTTTTCTGCTTGTAAAATTTATGAATCGGGTAGCAAG
>CAMKHH010000165.1 GCA_946412445.1 uncultured Eubacterium sp. | reverse complement strand
CTTTTCCTGTATCTTCATATGGCTGTTTTTTATATCTTTTACAATTCTTGTAATCTCGACCGGTCTGTCCAGATTTTTCCGGTTGCAGGCTGCCATACATGGTGCTTCACAGTCTACACATATATTACCACTTCCAAGCTGTCTTGTGGCTCCCAAATTATTTTCAAAACGGAGGGCGCGCATGACACGTTCTATTTGGATTCCATGCGGACATGCTTTCGTACAAGGTGCTTCATGGCATAACAGGCATCTTCCTACTTCACTTTTTATCCTGATTGCTTCATATCCCACAGTCATAGCCTCCTTTTCTCTTAACTTTTCGGGGTACGTTTTACATATGCACCTGTTCCGGGGGTTCCTACAAAATCCCCTTTGTCATATACTAACTGCCCCCGCAGGTACGTCTGCACCGGATATCCATGAAGCTTCTTTCCCTCCCAGATCGTATGGTCATAATCAGAATGCATAGTATTTACACTTATAGTAAAATCCTTTTCCCTGTCGTAGAGAACAATATCTGCATCTTTTCCTATTGCTATTGCTCCTTTATTTTGACAGCCAAAAATCCTGGCCGGATTGGCAGCACAGACCTCCACGACCTTTTCGAAGGAAAGCTTTCCTGCATTTGCCGCATCCAACATATAAGGATAGAGATTTTCCACACCGGCACATCCGTTAGGAATCTTGCTGAAGTCATCCTTTCCCCAATCCTTTTCGTAGCTCTGGAACGGGCAATGATCCGTTGCAACTGTATCTATGAAACCTGCGCTTAATGCAGTCCACAATGCGTCAAGACTTTCTTGCCCCTTCATTGGCGGAGAGCAGACAAAGTTCCTTCCATCTTCTCTCTTATATACATCACAGGTAAATTCCAAATACTGCGGACACGTCTCAACATAGAGCTCATGGCCTTCCTCCTTCGCCTTGATGCAGGCCTCCAGCCCTTCTTTATCCGCCATATGTACGATATAAACCGGTGTGTCCAGATGCGTAGACCAGTGGACCACTCTTTTATCCGCCTCTGCTTCTACGAATTCCGGTCTGCTCATATAGTGATACCATGCAGACGTCTTTCCATCTTTCAGGTATTGTGCAGTACGCAGATCTATCAAATCGGGATTTTCCGCATGTACGTTAATCATAGCCCCCAGTTCCTTTGCCCGGAGCAGCAAAGTGGCCAGTAAACCATCATCTACCATCATACCTTCCTTTTTATACACCATAAAGCATTTAAAGCTGGTGATTCCGTCTTCCACTGCCTGTTGCATCTCTTCCAGTATAGCACCTTCGTTCAAGTCTGTGATGCAGCAATGAAATGCATAATCACAACAGGCTTCCTTTTCTAAAACCTCCTTTTTAGAATTGATCAGTCCAAGAATCGTCTCACCTTTATGCTGTACCGGATAATCAAAAATAGTCGTTACCCCTCCACATACGGCTGCCCGTGTTCCTGATAAATAGCTGTCTGCCGATACCGTGCCGCCAAATGGCATTGCCATATGGGTATGTACATCCAATGCCCCAGGCAGGACCAGCATACCAACAGCGTTTACAACTCTTTCAGCCGGCATATTCAAATCCTTTCCTATTGCGGCAATTTTTCCATCACTTACTGCTACATCTGCAATATAACTCTCTGAAGCAGTTATTACAGTTCCCCCTTTTATTAATAAATCCATAATAGCACCTCTTTTCACTGGAAGTTTTCCGGTTTATATACGAGCACAAGGCCTGATTTCTGATAAATCTGAGCTATCTCCACCAAATCCATACCACCTGCATTCGCAGAAGCAAGGTTGGTTACCCATGTTACTCCAAAGTCTACGGTCCCATTATTTACGGCCGTTGTCTCTGCGATGTCACCGCCGCCGGAGACAATTTTTACGGTCAGCCCAACCTCTTCATAATAACCTTTATCCAACGCCACATAATATCCCATAAACTGTGCCTGTGGCAGCCACTTTAATTGGATAGAAACTTCAGGTTTCTCAACATCAAATGAGCCATCAGATACTTTTGCTGTTTCAAAGAATGAACTTTCCCGAATATCGTCCAATGTAATTGCCTGAAGTGCTGTATTCGCTTCCGAATCATCCAGTGTGACGTATTTCTTCGCAATATCCAGAGTCTGCTCCATTGCCGTATCATCTATTTTACCGACATCGCTTACTGTATTTCCGCTCATATCTGTTGTTACCAGCTTTGCAACCTCTTTTGCCATATATGCCTGATGTTCCGCCGATACAGAGGAACCGTATTTGTAACAGATTTCTGCTGCTTCATCCGGGTTTGCCACCGCATATTCCCAACCCTTCAGGGATGCATATAAAAATGCTGCCACTGTATTTGGATTATCCTCTGTGAACTTTCTGGTACAGAAGATATTGTCCTCCAGCATTGCTACTCCCTGGTCATTCATATCAATGATCCCGACAGAATCTCCATAACCATAACCACCATCATAATCATTCTGTACAAGTCCAAGCTCATTATAGGTCATTGCGGATGCAAGAGTAATGGAGTCATCATCAAAGCCATCCATCGTAAAGTCTTCACTGAGGTATTCCGTCGGAAGCCCATATTTCTCCAGCAGTGCCAAAACCTCGTACTCATTGCCAAGCCCCCAGTTTCCTACCTTTCCAGCTTTTGCTGCTGCTTTAATAACCGCCTCATCACTCGTTTTTGCTTCTTTACTGGTTTGTTTTGAAGTATTTTCTTCTGATACATCCTTTGCAGAAGAATCTCCACATCCACTAAATATGGAGAATGTCACAGTTGCCGCCAACAGCAGACTTGCCAGCTTCATAGTTTTCTTTTTCATAATTACCTCCTGATATCTTTGAACGTTCTGTTTTTAGTTCTGTATTAGTTATCAGTTAAGGATTAACGATATTTCCTTAACATAATACTCTGCGCGATCATTAAAGCCGCATATGAAATAATTCCTAACAGACATGCGGCTGCAATATAGGCCCATGCGGTTGCATACTGCGCCAGCACAATATTCTCCCGGATCTGCCGTCCTACCCCCGTAATATATTCTGCAAAATATTCACTGACAATTGCTGTCATAATACTTGCCGGGACCGCTACCTTTAAGGCCACGAAAATATATGGAACGGAATTCGGCAATCGCAGCTTTACTAAAACAACCTTTTTTTTCGCTGCATATGTTGCCATCAAATCACTGGCATAAGGTTCAAGTTCTGTCAGTCCCCGATATGCATTTAAGCTCATATTTGCCGCTGAGATAAGCATTACCACGATAACCTTTGCCACCATACTCCGAACACTTGCCTGGCTGGAAACATCCTTTGTCCAGTTATTAATTACCGGAGCCATAGCAACCACCGGAAGGGAAGCAAAGGCACCGATAATGCTCAGACCTCCCCTCCCGAGCTTCGGAAAGCAGGCTGCCAAAACTGCTGTTATATAACCCAGAAGGCTTCCCAGCACCAGGCCCATAGACGCAACCGAGACTGTAGCTTTCGTGTTTTCTCCAATTTTCTCCAAATTATCTGTCAAAATACTTCCGATCTTTGTAGGAAGCGGTAAAGTATAGCTGTCTGTACGGAATATCTTATGTAATACTTCCCCTTGCCAGAGTGCAAACAGTAGTATTCCAAAAAAGGCCGGCAATAGGATTGTTAACGCCGCCTGCAGCTTTTTATTTTCCTTCCCTCTCTGCCACAAGGATTTTTTTCTTTTTCGTTTTTGTGCCATAATTCCTTCTCCCCCTTCCCATGCCCGTTTTTTTGTCACGTCTTTTTTCCGGCGATACCAATGTTTCAAACCAGTTCATCAGATAACCGCTTGATATTCCGATAAATGCACTGAAAAACACAATCAACCAGAAAACATATATAGACATTGCATGCTTCAGGGATTGGGAGAGCATGCATCCCAGTCCTCCATCACCCTGCAGGGTGTCTACCAGAATAGATGCTGTGACCGCCATAGGCGCTGCAATTTTAAGACCGGTAAAAAAATATGGGATGGAAGAAGGAATTAATACCTTTGTATAAATTACCCTTTTAGGGGCCGCATAGGTGTACATTAAATCGTATTTATCCTTGTCGACAGACTTAAACCCTGCCAGCGTATTAGTCGCTACCGGATAGAAGCTTAGTATTGCTGCAATTACAATTCTGCTCTTGTTAATATCTCCTGTAATTGCCAGAATGATTGGTGCAAGCCCCAGAACCGGAATTAACTGAATCAGCATCAAATACGGAAACATCAGCTTTTCCACAAGCCCCGACAATTTCATGAAAAGAGCCAGCAGAAAGCCGAGTACTGTCCCCAGCAGGAAGCCGCACAGAGCTCTTCCCAAGGTTGCCCCGGCACTGGTAAGAACAACTGCAGCTGCTGACATCCCATTTGCAACAGGCTTTGAGGAAAATGCCGCTTTAATTATCTGGTATAGGTGCGGCATGATATTTTCCGGAGTTCTTTTGTTAATGGCTGTAACAGAGGCTCCCACTTCCCATGCAGCAATAAGTAACAC
>CAMKHH010000164.1 GCA_946412445.1 uncultured Eubacterium sp. | reverse complement strand
CAATATGACAGTGTTTCCTTCAATGAAGCATTGAGCCATTACAACGGAATTGAGATAAAGTATCTGGAGGCAGATTTAAATCCCGCAACAGCCCCGCTGGCTGCCGGGTATGACGGAGTGTGTGCATTCGTAAATTCGGATGTGGGAAAAGAAACGGTTGAAAAACTCGCTGAAGTTGGAGTAAAACTGATTTTACTGAGGTGTGCCGGTTTCAACAATGTCGATCTGGATGCGGCGGCAGGACATGAAATCAGGGTATTACGTGTTCCGGGGTATTCTCCCGAAGCAGTTGCCGAACATGCTATGGCTCTTGCGCTTGGCGTAAACCGGCGTCTTCATAAGGCATATGTAAAAGTCAGAGAGAATGATTTCAGCCTAAGCGGGCTTATGGGATTCAATTTTCACCAGAAAACGGCAGGAATTGTAGGAACCGGAAAAATCGGTGCTGCCATGGCAAGAATTTGCCGCGGATTCGGCATGAAGGTTATCGCCTATGATGTATATGAGAACCCGGACCTGAAAGATTTCGTGACGTATGTAAGTCTGGAACAATTACTGGCTGGAAGCGATTTGATTTCCCTGCACTGCCCCTTGATAGACAGCACATACCATATGATAAACAAGGAAACTATCGCGAAGATGAAGGATGGTGTGATTCTTGTTAACACATCAAGGGGTGCGCTGGTCAAAACTGAGGATTTAATTGAGGGAATCAGAGCCAGAAAATTCTTCGGGGTGGGATTGGATGTGTACGAGGAAGAAGCGACGAATGTATTTGAGAACCGCTCGAATGAGATTCTGGAGCATTCTATAACTGCAAGACTTTTGTCATTTCCGAATGTGATGATTACTTCCCACCAGGGATTTTTCACAGCCGAAGCACTGGCGGCCATCGCAAGAACAACACTGGACAATGCGATTCTCTTCGAAAAAGGTGAAAGTACACCAAATGAAGTGAAAAGATAATACAAAGACTTAGGGCGGAGTATATAGGAATATGTACTCTGCCTTAATGCCAAAGTATGCAAGGAAAGCTGCCGGTGGCAGGTTTTCTGCGTTGTATGGATTGGGATTTCCTTGTTTACCTTATTTTCATTTTGGTGTATGATAAATGTATAATTTCAGGGGAAAGGAGATACAGATGACATGTAATGAATGCCAGAAGCTGATTCCGGAGTATCTGAATAATCAATTGAACAAAAAGGAACTGGAAGCATTTATCAGCCATGTACGCTCCTGCCCTGTCTGCTATGAAGAACTGGAGACATATTTTATTATCGCACTGGCCACCCGGGTATTGGATGAAAGTGCAGAGGTGTCTTATGATATAAAAGACATGTTAGAGCAGGATTTAGACGATAAGGAGAAAACCTTGAATAAAAAGAAGCGGAGGTTCATTCTCTTATTGGCGATGATCCTTCTGTTTTTGATATTGGATCTCATATTGACTTTCCATCTGCTGGGCAATTTTTAAAAAAGAAAAGAAAGGTTTCAAAACCAAATGAGCGAAAAAATAGTACTGATAGACGGGCACAGTATCTTAAACCGTGCGTTTTACGGCGTGCCGAATCTGACCAACTCTGAAGGGATTCATACCAATGCAGTATATGGGTTCCTGAACATTCTGTTTAAAATTCTGGACGAGGAGCAGCCGCAGTATCTGACGGTTGCCTTTGATTTGCATGCGCCAACCTTCCGCCACCGGCAATATGCCGAATATAAGGGAACGCGAAAGGCCATGCCTGAGGAGCTGCGTGAGCAGGTTCCTCTGATGAAAGAGGTTTTGACCGCTATGGGTGTTACAATCGTGACAAAGGAGGGATATGAGGCGGATGATATTCTGGGTACACTTGCTGTCAGAAATGAAAAAGAAGGAAAAGAAGTGACGATTGTATCCGGGGACCGGGACCTGCTTCAGCTTGCAACGGAACATATCCTGATCAGAATTCCGAAAACCCGTATGGGCCAGACCACAATAGAGGATTACCACACAGCCCAGGTGCTGGAGAAGTATCAACTGGCTCCAAAGCAGATTATTGACTTAAAGGCATTAATGGGGGATGCTTCTGACAATATCCCGGGAATTCCGGGAGTCGGAGAGAAGACAGCTACGAAAATACTGATAGAGTTTAAAGACATAGAGACTGCATATGAACATGTGGATGAGATTAAGCCAAATAAGGCACAGCAGTCCTTAAGAGAGCACTATGATCTGGCACAATTATCGAAAGAATTAGCCACTATATGTACGGACTGTCCCATTCAATTCGATGTACAGGATACCAGACTGCAGAACCTTTATACAACGGCTGCTTATGAGATTTTCCGCAGACTCGATTTTAAAAATCTGCTGACGAGGTTCGAAGAAGATAATACAGTTCAGGAAAAGCCGGTCGAAACTGTGATTCTCCGTACCAGAGAAGAGACAGACCATATGATTCAAAAGGCGTGTGAAGCGGGAATGGCAGGTATTTCTCTGATTCATGATGCACAGCTTTGGGGAATCGGAATTTCGCTTGGAAGAGAGGCCGTCTATTATATCCGGGTCGATGCTGATTTCACAGAGAACGAAGTAAAAGATGTACTGCGGCAATTATTCAAAGGGTGTGCAAAAATCTCAGTTCTGGATCTGAAAGCAATACTTGCTTATGTGGACACAGCGAAACCAGAGCAGGTGTTTGACACTCAGATTGCAGCATATCTGATTAATCCTTTAAAATCAAATTATACGTACGACGATATCGCCAAGGAATTTGCGGGTGAACTGCTGCCCACGGCTGAAGATCTGTTTGGAAGCAATAAGCTGCCCAAATTTAAGACACTAACAGAAGAGACGCTGGCTTCCTATGCCGGATACATGGCATATAGTTCCTATTGCAGTAAAGAGCCCCTGCTTGGTCAGTTAAAAAATCTGGGAATGGAGGAACTCTATAACAGGATTGAGATCCCTCTCGCCTTTACGCTTTATGATATGGAAAAAGCAGGCATCCGGGTGGACGCTGAATCCCTGAAGGTCTATGGAGAGCAGCTTCAGGTGCGGATTGACGAACTGCAGAAAATCATTTACGAGCAGGCGGGAGAGAAATTTAATATTAACTCGCCCAAGCAGCTGGGGGTGATTCTCTTTGAAAAGCTGAAGCTTCCGGGGGGAAAGAAGACAAAGACGGGCTATTCTACGGCCGCGGATGTCCTGGAAAGACTGGCACCTGAAGCCCCGATTGTCAATGATATCCTGGAATATCGGCAGATGACGAAGCTGAAGTCTACGTATGCGGACGGTCTGGCTGTTTATATTGGCCCGGACCAGAGAATCCATTCTACATTTAATCAGACGATAGCAGCAACAGGCCGTATCAGCAGTACAGAGCCAAATCTGCAGAATATCCCCATTCGTATGGAGCTTGGAAGGATGATCCGTAAGGTTTTCATTCCCAAAGAGGGCTGTGTGTTCATCGATGCAGATTATTCCCAGATTGAGCTCCGGGTATTGGCACATCTTTCCGGAGATGAGCGATTGATACAGGCTTACAGGGAGGCACAGGATATACACCGGATTACAGCTTCTCAGGTGTTCCATGTCCCCTTTGACGAAGTGACATCCCTCCAGAGACGGAATGCCAAGGCGGTAAATTTTGGCATCGTCTATGGAATCAGTTCCTTTGGACTGAGCCAGGACTTGAGTATCAGCAGAAAGGAAGCTTCCGAGTATATCGAGAAGTATTTTGAGACCTATCCCGAGATTAAAAAATTCCTGGATCATACAGTGGAAAAGGCGAAAGAAGAGGGGTTTGTGACTACCATGTTCGGACGCCGCAGACCAGTACCTGAGCTGAAATCCAGTAATTTCATGCAGAGATCCTTTGGAGAACGTGTGGCTATGAATGCGCCGATTCAGGGAACAGCGGCCGATATTATTAAGATTGCCATGATACGTGTAAATGAACGTCTGAAGGAGGAGGGAATGAAGGCTCTTCTGCTTTTGCAGGTACATGATGAATTGTTGATTGAAGCTCCTGAAGAGGAAGTGAATGCAGTCTGCGCTATTTTAGAGGAAGAGATGAAGGGAGCTGCCGATCTGGCGGTATCTCTGGAAGTGGATATGCACACCGGAAAGAACTGGTATGAGGCACATTAGCCGAAGAGAAAAAAGAGGACAGGAGAAGAATATGCGAGTGATTGGTATCACCGGAGGTGTGGGTTCCGGTAAAAGTGAAGTGATGAATTACATCGGACGCAATTATGAGGCTGCAATCATCCGGGCAGACGATGCTGCTCATTATCTGATGCAGCCGGGGCAGGCCTGCTATACCCCTGTAGGAAAACTTCTGGGACCGGGATTTACAGACGAATGTGGAAATTTGGACCGGAAGAAGATGTCTGCTGTCATTTTCAAAGATGAAAATATGCGCAAAAGCATTAATGCAATTGTCCATCCGGCTGTAAAGAAGTATATAAAAGACGCGATAATAAGAGAACAACGTGAGGGTACTCCGTATCTCTTTATCGAAGCGGCTTTATTAATT
>CAMKHH010000163.1 GCA_946412445.1 uncultured Eubacterium sp. | reverse complement strand
GAGATATATGCTACACCTTCCGATTCCACAGCAGAAAATCAGGACGGTTCCTAAAGAAGATATTAACACGCTCATGAAAGCAACTAATAACATCAGGGACTACTTCCTGCTCTACCTAGTTTTTGAGACAGGAATGCGCATTGGAGAGGCATTATCGCTGTGGATTGAGGATTTTGATATATTGGGCTGCACCATTATGATTCATGACAGGGGCGAGATGAAGAATCTCTCAGAAATCAAGACTGTATCAAGTCCCAGAAAACTTGACTGCACACAGAATCTTATGGAAGTGTTCACGGAGTATGTCTGCTTCTTCCACACAGAAAGCATAAAAACGAATCATGTGTTTATCAAACTTCAAGGAAAGAATGCCGGAAAGGCAATGGATTACGTCGATGTAGATAATCTATTCCGCAAGCTTCGTAAAAAGACGGATATTTTTATTACACCGCATATGTTCAGGCATACATCCCTGAGTATGTTAAATGCGGCTGGCTGGGAACCGGAGCTTTTGAGGGTCAGAGCTGGACATAAAAATATATACACAACGCTGAACACTTATGTTCATCCCTCCGATGACGAAGTATCTGAAGCCTTTAAAAAGGTATCTGAGAATCTTTTGATGCCTAGAAAGGAGGCATCAGAGTAATGGGAGCACTAGCGTTAGCATATGAGTCAGATTCCCAGTATCATGATATATGTGAATATCTTGGCGCTGAGAATGGCTTTTGGATAAAAAATGATATCTGGAAAGGCAGTGATGCTGCTTTTGAGAAAGCCGGTATCGTTGTAGATGAAAAAGCAAGGAATTGGATCATAGCTGATTTTTCCTGTTTTGAGAACGAGAGGCTGAAGAATGAAGCGAAATATTTGATCGTTGTCCGAATGAAAGAGAATTCACTTTCAGCACTCAGCTGCAGTGCGAACTATCTTCGGGCAATTAGAAATTTAGGAAAATCATTAAAAAATGAACCTGTATCTTCTTTCAGAGATGTTGATGAAAAAAGTATCAGGATTATCAATGAATCGATAAGCAAAAGTGAGCAAAAGACATTTCACAAGCTAAAAAAAGCCGCTGTAACATTGATTCAAGGGATGTACGATGAACAACCAGAATTAGATAAGGACGTATGGCATGCGCTTCTTATACCGGGAGTGAAGCTGTCAGCAGCAATAAAAAGACAGAGTCCATCCATGTCCTTTGAAGAAATCCCCACCTATTACAGGGAATCCGTAAAGAGATATATGAAATCTCTGATATATCGAAGAAGCTGGAGCTTGTGCAAGGAACTGCTTATGTATATCAGATATTTTTACAAAAGCTTCTATGGACATAGCTATGAAGATGGGTTTCAGGAAGAGCTAAAAAGAACTGATATAGAAAACTACCTTGGGTGGGTTGCAGAGGATTATGAAAATAATAATGCAACCTTCAGAAGTAAAGCAGTTTCTTTCATAAGGAACTGGCTGGATTTTATTCAGCTGGCAGAGTTTGAAGATGCGCCCCGGAAAGATATCACCAGACTTATATATGAAGATGACATACCAAGGCGTGAGCGTGTAACTGACACTTTAGAAAAGATCAAATACATACCGGAACCGATCAGGATCGCACTTGATGCGGCAATAGAAAAGATAGACCCGCCTGAGATGAAAGCGGTATATATCCTGCTAAGAGAGACCGGCTGGCGTGGGACAGATATTTTAAATCTTAGATATGATCAGTGCCTTGACTATGTGTGGAACAGCCACAATGGGGAGTATGTACCGTATCTGTATGATGAGATTACAAAAACGGGAATTCCAATGCATAAGATTCCGATTCGCACCGAAGTAGCTGAAATGGTAAGAGAGCTGATAGATAAAGCAAAGTGCAAAAGTACAGAGGATAACAACCCAGATAGATATTTATTTAATACTTACGAAGGCAAAAGCAAGGGACTGCCCTACAGCAAGCCAGCATTTGCAGCTGCTGTACAGGAACTGATAGAACGTCAGGAAATCCGTGACGGAAAGGGAGATATTTATCACTTTAAGACGCATTCCCTAAGGCACACAAGAGCGATGGAGTACACAGAGCAGGGAATGCCAATAAGCATTATACAGCAGATACTAGGGCATTGCAGTCTTCAGATGACGCTACATTACAGCAAGGTATCAGAGGATATGCTTTATAAAAAATGGAAGGAAACAGAGAAACTTGATCTGTTCCAGCCGGCATCCCCACCACCAAATCCGAACTACTCGGATAGCGAAGAAATTCATTATGAGTTTGTGAGGAAAAGCCTTGATGCTGTAAGAGTTCCATTTGGAACCTGCTTTAAGCCGTCAAAGATTGCATGTAAAAATCAGACACAGGTGTGTCTGGGATGCACGAGCTTCTGCTCGACCACAGAGGATCTGCCATCATATGATGCAGAAATCAAAAGGGTAAAGGCACTCATTACTATTGGAGAAACTGAGGATAGACAAGGCTGGGTTGATAAGAACAGGGTATATCTTGGGAATCTTGAGAGTATGAAAACCAGAATTCTTCAGGAGAGAATCGTTCATAAGAATGGAAGTCTCAGGGAGGATACGAATGGCTGATAATACAAAGTACCTTGAGTCCAGCTGGAATGAAAGATCCATCATGGCTAAGGAAAAAGCACTCAAAGCGGTAGAACAATTAAAAGCAAAAAAAGAAGCGGTTAATTTTAGCAGTGTTCATAAAGCAAGTGGTGTTTCGAAACATTTCTTGTATGAGAATGAGGAAGTAAAAGTTGTAATAGTGGCAGCACGCAGCCAGGATGAAGTCAGAAAAAGTGCATGGCACAGTAAATATGATAAAACATCCAAATCTAAGGATGTCATTATAAAAACAAAAGAAAAATATATCGTAAAGCTTGAAACAGAAAATGCAAAGTTGCGTAAGGAAATAAATCAGTTAAGAGCGATGATATATGAGAAAAAGTAACTGTTCGGGGACAGTGTCCCCGAAGAAGAAATGTAGTGTTTCCGGGGCTTTAAGCCCTGGGTACACGAGTTTTAATATGGAGGAACGTATTTATGGATAACAAAGATGTTTATCAAGAGCGTCTCAAAAGAATTAATGATTCCATAGAATTAAGAGAACCAGATCGGATACCAATTATACCGGTTGTGCAATGTTATCCTTTTATTCATTCGGGCTATACTATGGCAGACATTTTATACGATACAGATTTGAGTAAATCAAGAAAAAGTATATTTAATTATTTGGATGAATATCAGCCTGATGCATTATTCGGTCATGCATGGGTCAATATTGCACAGGGACCTGTTATGGAAAAGACAGGGCCCAAAACCTTGCGCTGGGCAGGAATGCCAGGAAATATCATTGATAAGAATTCTATTCACCAGTTTATCGAATTTCCAGTTCTTAAGGATAATGAGTTCAAAGAATTTACAACTGACAGAACCGCGTGGTATATGAAAAAGGGATTACCGAGAACTGTAAAATTACTTGAGAACTTTAAAACATTAGATTTTTCTTCTTTTGGAGTATTTAATAGTCACGGATTGATTGCTTCAGCTGTAAGCACCCCGGAATTTAAAAATATGATACAGACATTATGGGAAATCAATGATATGATGTCTGATTCCGAGAGAAGACTGCACCAGTTAGATACGGATGTTGAAGAGCATGGCTATCCAGTACTTGCGACAGGATTTGCATCAGTACCTTATGATGCATACAGTGATTTTCTTCGAGGAACCTTAGATGGTCTGGCAGACCTGTATGAACATTCGGAAGAAATGGATGATTTTTGTAAAGAACAGCTTGAAATCACATTGAACATGATAAAAATGATGGGGAAAATAATGCCTGGGAAACATGTGTTTATGCCCCTGCATAAGGGAATGGATAGTTTTATGAGTGATGAACAATACAGAAAGTTTTATTGGAAAGACCTCCAAACAATCATTTGTGCAATCATTGATGCAGGTATGGTTCCCTATATTTATACAGAAGGAAAATACAATACACGTCTTGAATGCTTAAAAGAGGTTCCAAAAGGAAAGGTTATCTATCATTTTGAGGATGTGGACATGATTCAGGCAAAGAAAATTCTTGGTGATACCGCTTGTATTGCTGGGGGATTTCCGGTATATCTTCTCGATTATGGCACGAAGGAAGAGGTCATTGATGAGGTGAAGCGTTTAATTGATGGTTGCAGTGAAGGCGGTGGATTCATCTTTGAAACCTCCTGTGGGATGGATTATGCAAAACCGGAAAATGTTGAGGCAATGATTAAAACAGTGAAAGAATATGGAAAAAAATAATTAGACGGTTAAAAGAATAAAAGATATATTTCTGAAATGATTATGGCATCAGATGAAAATCCTAATATATAAAGTCCACAAATGCTTAACATTAAGCTTTTGTGGACTTTATAGGTAACAGGGGATGAGGGAATCGAACCCCCACTAAAAGTTTTGGAGACTTCTGTCATACCACTTGACCAATCCCCTAAAATATGTACCTTCAAAACCGCATACAGATTATAACATCC
>CAMKHH010000162.1 GCA_946412445.1 uncultured Eubacterium sp. | reverse complement strand
GTCTTTGAAGATATATCTCCAATCTCTGATTACAGCGGTAAGCTGAGCCTGGAATTCGTAGATTTTACTCTGTGCGAAGACGATGTGAAGTATTCCATCGAAGAGTGTAAACAGCGTGATGCAACCTATGCCGCACCTTTAAAGGTGAAGGTAAGGCTGTATAATAAAGAAAGAGACGAAATCAGCGAACATGAGATATTCATGGGCGATCTTCCATTGATGACGGCTACAGGCACTTTCGTTATCAATGGTGCAGAACGTGTTATTGTAAGCCAGTTAGTACGTTCCCCTGGTATATATTATGCAATAGCCCACGATAAAGTGGGAAAGAAACTGTATTCCAGTACAGTGATTCCAAACCGTGGTGCTTGGCTGGAGTATGAAACTGACTCCAACGATATCTTTTACGTTCGTGTGGACAGAACCAGGAAGGTACCGATTACGGTTCTGATCCGTGCACTTGGCGTTGGAACGAATGCCGAAATTGTGGATCTTTTTGGAGAAGAGCCAAAGATTCTGGCAAGCTTTGGGAAGGACACTTCTGAGAACTATCAGGAGGGTCTTCTTGAGTTGTACAAAAAAATTCGTCCGGGCGAACCGCTTGCGGTGGAGAGCGCCGAAAGTCTTATTAATTCTATGTTTTTTGATCCGCGCCGTTATGATCTGGCTAAGGTGGGGCGCTATAAATTCAATAAAAAGCTGGCGCTCAGAAACCGTATCCGTCATCAGGAACTGGCAGATACCGTTGTAAACCCATCTACCGGAGAAATTATTGCGGAGAAGGGAACGAAGGTGTCTCTTGAGCTGGCTGATCAAATTCAGAACGCAGCCGTGCCTTACGTCTGGATCAAGACAGAGGAGAGGAATGTAAAAGTACTTTCCAACATGATGGTGGACATCACGAATTGGGTGGATGCAGACCCCCAAGAGCTTCACGTGACGGAAGAGGTTTACTATCCGGTGCTGGAAAAAATCCTGGAAGAATATACGGAACTGGATGATATAAAAGATGCAGTCCGGCGTGAGATTCATGATTTAATTCCAAAGCATATTACCAGAGAAGACATCTTTGCGTCTATTAATTACAATATGCATCTGGAGTATGGACTCGGCAATAACGATGATATCGATCATCTGGGGAATCGTCGTATCCGTGCGGTAGGTGAGCTGCTCCAAAACCAGTATCGAATTGGTCTGTCAAGATTGGAGCGAGTGGTTCGTGAGCGTATGACCACTCAGGACATCGATGGGATTTCGCCACAGTCATTGATTAATATAAAACCTGTAACAGCGGCTGTAAAAGAATTTTTCGGGTCTTCTCAGCTGTCACAGTTTATGGATCAGAACAACCCACTTGGTGAGCTGACTCATAAAAGACGTCTTTCTGCTTTGGGACCTGGTGGTTTGTCCCGGGACCGTGCCGGTTTTGAGGTTCGTGACGTTCATTACTCTCACTATGGCAGGATGTGCCCGATTGAGACTCCTGAGGGACCGAATATCGGACTGATCAACTCTCTGGCCTCTTATGCACGGATTAATCAATATGGATTTATTGAAGCACCTTACAGAAAGACGGATAAGTCGGACCCTATGAATCCCCGGGTTATCGATGAAGTCATCTATATGACGGCAGACGAAGAGGACGATTATCATGTTGCACAGGCGAATGAGCCATTGGATGAGAATGGGTATTTTGTCAATAAGAATGTTTCAGGCCGTTACAGGGATGAGACACAGGAGTATGAACGCCAGATGTTTGAGTATATGGATGTATCTCCTAAGATGGTGTTTTCTGTGGCTACAGCTTTGATTCCGTTTTTGCAGAACGATGATGCAAACCGTGCCCTGATGGGATCTAACATGCAGCGGCAGGCTGTTCCCCTTCTGACAACGGAAGCTCCGGTCGTGGGTACCGGTATGGAAGTGAAAACAGCCGTGGACTCAGGTGTGTGCGTTGTTGCAAGAAAAGCCGGAACTATCAGTTATGCAGCTTCAAATGAAATCCGTATGGCAAATGATGACGGAACGAAGGATGCATATCATCTGACTAAGTTTATGAGAAGCAACCAGAGTAACTGTTACAATCAAAGACCGGTTGTTTTTAAAGGTGACCATGTTGAAGAGGGGCAGGTTATTGCAGACGGTCCTTCCACGGATAATGGGGAACTGGCACTGGGCAAGAACCCGCTGATTGGATTTATGACATGGGAGGGCTATAATTACGAAGATGCCGTTCTGTTGAGTGAAAGACTGGTACAGGATGATGTCTACACGTCTGTTCATATCGAGGAATATGAGGCAGAAGCACGTGACACCAAACTGGGGCCGGAGGAAATCACAAAGGATGTTCCGGGTGTAGGTGATGACGCATTAAAGGACCTGGACGAGCGGGGAATTATTCGTATTGGTGCAGAAGTACGCGCCGGTGATATCCTGGTCGGAAAGGTGACCCCTAAAGGAGAGACAGAACTCACCGCCGAAGAGAGACTGCTTCGTGCAATCTTTGGTGAAAAGGCCAGAGAGGTGCGAGACACATCTTTGAAGGTGCCGCATGGTGAATATGGTATTGTTGTGGACGCAAAGGTATTTACCCGGGAGAACGGAGATGAGCTTTCTCCGGGCGTGAATCAGGCGGTTCGTATCTACATCGCGCAGAAGAGAAAAATCTCTGTAGGTGATAAGATGGCAGGCCGTCATGGTAACAAGGGTGTTGTTTCCCGGGTGCTTCCGGTGGAAGATATGCCATTTTTACCAAATGGCCGTCCTCTGGATATTGTTTTGAATCCATTGGGTGTGCCTTCCCGTATGAATATCGGGCAGGTACTTGAAATCCATCTGTCACTGGCCGCAAAGGCACTGGGATTCAATATTGCCACTCCGGTATTCGACGGTGCGAACGAAGATGACATCATGGATACATTGGATCTGGCCAATGATTATGTAAATTTAAGCTGGGAAGAATTTTCCGCAAAGCATAAGGAAGAGCTGCTTCCGGAAGTGTATCAATATCTGGCCGACAACAAAGAGAACCGCAAGCTCTGGAAAGGCGTACCGTTGTCGCGGGATGGTAAGGTAAGACTGCGTGACGGACGTACCGGGGAATATTTCGACAGTCCCGTAACAATTGGACACATGCATTATCTGAAGCTTCATCATCTGGTAGATGACAAGATTCATGCCCGTTCTACCGGACCATATTCTCTGGTTACACAGCAGCCGTTAGGCGGTAAAGCCCAGTTCGGCGGACAACGTTTCGGAGAGATGGAGGTCTGGGCACTCGAAGCATACGGCGCATCCTACACATTACAGGAAATCCTGACCGTGAAGTCGGATGATGTTGTGGGCCGTGTAAAGACCTATGAGGCAATTATTAAAGGCGAGAATATTCCTGAACCCGGCATTCCGGAATCCTTCAAGGTACTCTTAAAAGAGCTCCAGTCTTTAGGGTTGGATGTAAGAGTATTGAATGAGGATAATACGGAAGTGGAAATTATGGAATCCGTGGATTATGGTGAAACAGATATGCGTTCCATCATCGAAGGTGACCGGTATTCCAACAAGGAAGAGGAAGACTTTGGAGCATATGGTTACAGCAAAAAAGAGATTGCCGGTGAAGATATAGTTGACGTTGAAGATGGCACAGAGGAAGAAGAAGAGGATGATTTCCTGGAGTTTGACGAAGGATTGGATGAATAGTTCCGAAGCGTGAAAGGGGTATTTAAATGCCAGAAACAGTAAATAAAGAAACCTATCAACCGATGACATTCGATGCGATTAAAATAGGTCTGGCTTCTCCGGAAAAGATTCGTGAGTGGTCCCATGGTGAAGTGAAAAAACCGGAGACTATAAACTACAGAACACTCAAACCGGAGAAAGATGGTTTGTTCTGCGAACGTATTTTTGGACCGAGCAAGGACTGGGAATGCCATTGTGGAAAATACAAGAAAATCCGTTATAAAGGTGTTGTATGTGACCGATGCGGTGTCGAGGTAACGAAATCCAGTGTGCGACGTGAGCGTATGGGACATATTGAGCTTGCAGCCCCGGTATCCCATATCTGGTACTTTAAGGGAATTCCGTCCCGTATGGGATTGATTCTGGATCTCTCTCCCAGAACATTGGAGAAGGTACTGTATTTTGCTAATTACATTGTATTAGACTGTGGTGATACAAGACTTCAATACAAACAAGTGCTGACAGAGAGGGAATATCAGGAAGCCAGAGAAGAGTACGGCAGTGCATTCCGGGTTGGAATGGGCGCAGAATCTATCAAGGAACTGCTGGAATCTATTGATCTGGAAAAGGAATCTGTAGAATTGAAAAAAGGACTGAAGGAATCCACAGGTCAAAAGCGTGCCCGAATTATAAAAAGGCTTGAGGTTGTTGAAGCATTCCGGGAATCCGGAAATCGTCCTGAATGGATGATTATGGATGCAGTTCCTGTAATTCCGCCGGATTTGCGTCCTATGGTGCAGCTGGATGGCGGGCGTTTTGCAACTTCAGATTTAAATGATTTATACAGAAGAATTATTAACCG
>CAMKHH010000161.1 GCA_946412445.1 uncultured Eubacterium sp. | reverse complement strand
AAATACAACCGGGTTTATTTCCTATGCAGTAGCATATGGCTTTAATATCTCACTTAATGCAGTTGCACTGCTGGTATGACATCGTACAATCTCGGTGTTGCTTCTCCTGGCCTCTTCCACAGCGGTCTTTACCATCTTATGTGACACCGTGTTAGTAAACAGTACCAGCAAATCAGGCGAACCAATCTGTTTGTCCAGATTTGCACTCATCTGTGTGAATACCTTAACCTTGCAGCGGTGTTTCTTACAGATCTCTTTATATTTCATAACCATGCGGTCATGGCCGCCAACGATAACAACACTCATAGTTTTTCCTCCTATATTGCAGACAATTCTTCTCCTAACTTTTTACAGTTTTCAATTGCCTCATCATCCGGTTCGTTATTACAAATCAGGCCCTCACCGCCTACGATTGCAGCACCCGCATCCTCCATACGCTGTGCCCAGATACGCATCCATTCGCCATCGCCCCAATCATAGGAGCCAAAAAGCGCTATCTTTTTACCTGATGCAAATCCTTCAACTTCATTTACAAATGGTTCTACAATCGTATCCTCCAGCTCTTCTGCCCCCATAGCCGGGCATCCCAGTGCGAATACATCACACTCCTTCAGTTCTGAAGCACTGTAGTCATCCATGGATACTACCTCTGCCTCTTTTCCTGCCGCTTTAACGCCTTCTGCAATAGAATTTGCCATTGTCTCCGTGTTTCCTGTTCCACTCCAATATGCGACTACAATTTTACTCATAATTAAGCCCTCCGTTATTTTTATTTATAGTGTGTTCCATAATTCTACTGACTGCTTCCCGCCTCACTTTATGGTATAGTGCAAAGGTCTGACGAGCCTTTTCTACATCTCCGTATACCTTCCAGCAGCCTGAGAGCAGGTAATTCTTTCCTTGAAACTCGATAAATCCCCGTACATCTTCCAATGGATATCCTAGGATGATTCCTAATTCGTGGGGATATTCTATCTGTCCGTCAAGATACCAGGCTGCTCTCTCTCCAAGCCTTTCCAATACATCTTCCATTTGGAACGTCTGATATCCACAGGTCTGTAAAAATTTTTGAACTTCTGTCTGGTTCAGTACTGCTCTTATATTTTTCTCCCTATATAACAACCATGCACATTTTTTCTTACCTTTATACAGGAAGTAAACTCCGACTTGAGAATCCCGGATCATTTCTCTGACTTCTTCCGTGTCTATGCCTTCAAGCATAAGCAAATTTGCAGGTTTTATTCCTGCCAGAACAGGTGCACACTGTTCTGCAAGTCTTAATTTTTTTTCATATAAGCTCCTGCACGCCATAAATGATTTCCTTTCCTCTGCAGCCCGTGTTAGTTATAGCTAACCTATGCTTTTAAAATAAAGGCAGCAAAAAGTTACTATCATTTCTGTTGCCTTTATTTAAACTTATATCATTTACCTTTATGCACGGATTCATTCATGCCGGGGGAACAGCTGTCACAGCCGCAACCTCCTCCGCAGCTTGAACAAGTCTTCCCTGATTTCTTATCTCTGACAATTTTGCGAATTACCAGGGCTACGACCCCGACCACTATGAGCAAAACTATAATTGTTCCTGCATTCATAAAAATCCCCCTTTCCGAGCCCGGCAGAGATGAATCAAGCAGCTCTGCCGGCATTTGCCTTAACCGTTGACTTCTTTTCTTCTTTATTCGGGCGGAACAACAGATAGATGAAGAATATGATTACGATGAGCGCCGCAACTGTTCCAATTCCAAAGCCACCGCCTTCGAAGAGCGTTCCAATCTGGAATACGACCAGGGCTGCCAGGTAAGCCAGAACCGTCTGATAACCAATTGCAAACCAGAACCACTTTGTATTATTCATCTCTCTCTTAATTGCATGGAGCACATAACAGATTAAATACCAGGAAGGAGTATGCAGAAGCAGTTGTAAAACTTCTTGCAAGAGTTCCCCATATTTCATCTCCATTCTCAGCCACTTCAGCAAAGCCATAGAGGATGCCGAAGGTTCCTACTACATTCTCCTTTGCTACCAGTCCGCTGACAGCTGCAACCGCCGCTTTCCAGTTTCCCCATCCGAGCGGTATAAAAATCCAAGCAATGCCGCGTCCAATAACAGCAAGCACCGAATTTTCCATATCTTCTACCATACCAAAGGAGCCATTTTCAACTCCAAAGCTTTGTGAAAACCAGATAAAGATTGTAGCAAGAAGGATTACCGTTCCTGCCTTCTTGATGAAGGACCAGCCGCGCTCCCACATGCTTCTTAAGATATTCACAACTGTCGGCATATGATAAGCCGGAAGCTCCATGACAAAAGGAGCCGGATCGCCTGCAAACATGTTTGTCTTCTTAAGAATAATTCCTGAACATATGATTGCCAGTACACCGACAATATATGCACTCGGAGCTACCCACCATGCTCCATGAAACAAAGCACCTGCAATCAACGCTATAATCGGCAGCTTGGCACCGCAGGGAATAAAAGTGGTTGTCATAATAGTCATCTTCCGGTCACGATCATTTTCAATCGTTCTGGAAGCCATAATTCCCGGAACGCCGCATCCGGTACCAATCAGCATAGGAATAAAGGATTTTCCGGAAAGTCCGAATTTACGGAAAATACGGTCCATGATAAATGCAACTCTTGCCATATAACCACATGCTTCCAGGAATCCAAGAAACGCAAACAGCACAAGCATCTGAGGAACGAATCCCAGTACCGCACCGACACCGGCGATGATTCCTTCTACAATCAGACTTTGCAGCCAGGGTGCACAATTAATCGCTTCAAGTCCCGTGTTTGCCAGATCCGGTACACTTGGAATATGAAGAGAAGAGATTCCAAACAGATTCCAGCCGTCCGCAAATACTCCATCATTCACCCAGTCTGTTGCCCAGGTTCCAACCGTTGTCACAGATACATAATACACGAGTGCCATAACCACAAAGAATATTGGAAGACCCAGCCACCGGTTCGTGACAACACGATCAATCTTATCCGAAGTAGTCAGTTTGTTTCTGTTCTTCTTTATATATGATTTCTTAATTACTTCCCCTATGTACTCATACCGTTCATTGGTAATGATACTTTCCGCATCATCATCCAGCTTATTTTCAATAACGGTGATGATTGATTCCACATTCGGAACGATTTTCATCGTATTCTTAATTTTTTCATCTCTCTCAAAAAGCTTGATTGCAAAAAAACGTCTCTGTTCCGACGGGATACTGCTGTCCAATTGTCCCTGTATCTGATTCAGTCCATCCTCTACAATCTTCTGAAAGCTATGGACAGGAACATGGTTGGTCTTGTTCTTTGCCAGTTCCACAGCCTTATCAGCTGCTTCCTTAATTCCCTTTCCCTTTAGTGCAGATATCTCGACGATCTGACATCCCAGTTGTCTGGAAAGGTCTTCCTTTTTTATCTTATCTCCGTTTTTTTCAACTACATCCATCATGTTGATGGCCATAACCACCGGAATTCCCAGCTCCATCAGCTGTGTACTGAGATATAGGTTCCGCTCAAGGTTTGTTCCGTCTATAATATTAAGAATCGCATCCGGACGTTCCGTGATCAGATAGTTACGGGCGACCACTTCCTCCAGCGTATAGGGTGATAAGGAATAGATTCCCGGAAGGTCCATGATGATTACATCTTTATGCCCCTTAAGTTTTCCTTCCTTCTTTTCTACCGTTACACCCGGCCAGTTACCAACAAATTGATTTGATCCGGTCAGTGCATTGAACAACGTCGTCTTTCCGGAATTGGGATTCCCGGCCAATGCAATTTTTACTGACATTTCATTTTCCTCCTCATTCTTTCTTGTTTACACAAGAAAAGTTAGATTCTTCTAACCCTGTTTCAAAATCAGTTACAGTTCAGCCATAAGCGAAAATCATTTCACTTCAATCATCTCCGCATCCGCTTTACGTAAAGACAGCTCGTATCCCCGGACATTGACCTCTATCGGGTCACCCAGGGGCGCCACCTTTCGAACGTAAACCTCTGTTCCTTTTGTGATTCCCATGTCCATAATCCGCCGCTTTACAGCGCCCTCTCCATGAAGTTTCACAACAGAAACAGTCTGACCGACCTTTACCTGTTTAAGTGTTTCCATCTTTCATACTCCTCCTTTTATCAGCCATACAGGCTTGAATCCAATAACTTTACCAAAAAATAAATATAGATTTTATATGATAATTTTATTAGCCATCTCTTTACTGATAGCAACTCTGGAGTCTTTGACATTGACAATCACATTCCCACTGATAATGGAAATGACCGTCACCTCACCGCCAGCCACGAATCCTAAGTTCTCCAGATGTCTCCTGACTTCACTCTTACCGCCAACTCTGACAATCCTGTTGGACATACCCGCTGTAGCCATACTCAAAGGCATCACATCATCGCTCCTTTCCATAAAAAAGTTACCCTAATCTAACTACCTAAAGGTTAGCACATGCTAACCTGATTGTCAATATAAAATTTATATTTTGGTTTACTTTTTCTACGATTTTTGTTGACGATTTTTAAGTGAAGGTATATGA
>CAMKHH010000160.1 GCA_946412445.1 uncultured Eubacterium sp. | reverse complement strand
GGTTTCCCCGTCTTCAGAGTCACAATTGCAGGGTATACCTCTGAAACGACGGTCTGCTTCGCACCAAATCCGCCTCCGATTCTGGGTTTACATACACGAATCTTAGATTTAGGTATCTCCAGTGCTGTTGCCAGGATTCTCCTAACATGGAAAGGAATCTGTGTAGAAGTTACCACCTTCAGCCTGCCATAGTTATCAAGTTCAGTGTATGTTCTGAAGGTCTCCATCATGGCCTGCTGGCAGGCCTGGGTATGGTAAGTTCCCTCCACTACATGGGTACATGAGGAAAGGACAGCGTCCACATCCCCAGCTTTTTCCAGACCACTGGCGCATAGATTCCTCTTATTATCTGCTCCTACAGGACAAAGTGCCTTCCAGTCTTCTTCCGGATGGACCAGAATCGGATTGTCCTTTGCAGCTCTGAAATCCAGCAATGGTTCAAGAACCTCATATTCAACCTTAATCCTCTTTAATGCCTGATCCACAGCTTTTTCGTCATTTCCCGCCACAATAGCAACCGCATCTCCCACAAAACGAATTCTCCTGTCAAGAATCAGTCTGTCATAGGGACTGGGTTCCGGATAGCTTTGCCCTGCCATCGTGAATCTGGTCTGAGGTACATCCTCATAAGTCAACACGCATGCAATACCCGCCACTTTTTTTGCCTTTTCTATACTTATCCCGCTTACCAAAGCATGTGCATGGGGGCTCCGCAGTACTTTGACCACCAGACAGTTATTTCCCACAATATCGTTCATGTAGACTGGCTGCCCCGTCACCAGAGCCATAGCATCTTTCTTATGAATCGGATGGTTGACATAGACACAGTTTTCCAGTTTTCTCTTCTGCTCCATCATGCCTCCCCCTTCTTGTATCTCATATAAGCCTGAATACTCCGCATCTGCCCCACAAACCCGGAGCAGCGGCAAAGATTTCCTGCCAGGTACTCCTTCACTTCCTCATCGTCCGGATGATCCAGTTCTTCCATCATAGCCAGAATATTCATAATAAATCCGGGATTACAGTAGCCACACTGGTCTGCTCCCTGATCCGCCAGGAATTCTCCGAACTCCTTTGCCTCCGCCTGAAGCCCCTCCAGTGTTACAACGTGCTTCCCGGCAGCTCTGGCCGCCAGTGTAGAACAGGACAATATAGGCTTTCCTTCTATCATAACTGTACAAAGCCCGCAGTTTGCTGTCTCGCATCCCCTTTTTACACTTGCGCATCCATGTTTTCTCACAAAATCCAAAAGAAGCGTATCCGGGTTCACATGATCCCGAACTGTTTCCCCGTTCAGCCACATCTGAATCAACATAAACCGGTCCTCCCTTCCTTCAATATCTGCATACTGGCACGCTTTGTCAGGATTTTTGCAAGATGACGCCGGTACTCGGCTGACGCACGCATATTCCCTGATGTCTTTACCTCTTTTTGCACCTGCGCTGCCAGAGCATTTGAAAATTCTTCCGGATCCGCATCAGCCAGTTTCATCACTTCATTATCTGCCCTGATAATCATTGCTTTTTGCGGCCGAGCTCCGATTACGACTCTTCGCTCATTCTCACGAAAGGAAAGCGAACAGGCACTCACCGGAAAATCAGATTTAGAATTCCTGCTGCTCAGATATGCAGTCTTCATCGGCGTTTTTCGAATGATAATATTCACAATAATATCGGTATCATAGGGCATCTCCGCATAAGTCTCCAGTGGTACGATCCCGCCCTTATATAACTCCACCCGGACGTCCAGAGCCAGCAGCATGGTAAGTACATCGGAAAACCCGAAGCGTCCGTATACACTTCCCCCTATAGTTGCAGTATTCCGAAACTGCACACCCACAATGTGGCGCAGGCTTTCCCTGACTGCTCCTCCGGTATATCTGTTCAGGCCTTCATGGGTTTCAAGAGCCCTTAAAACTGTCATGGCTCCTATAACGAAGGCATCCTCCTGTTCGGAAATCTCTGCTGATACAACATCTGACAAGTCGATAGCATTTTGCACGGCATTTTTACTCATCTTCATCCAGAGCATGCCGCCCAGAATACGGTTTGCGCGTTTTTGATTCAGCTCGTAGGCCTGCTCAAGGCTTTCCGCTCTCACGTACCTTTTTATAGTTATCAAATTATTCTCCCTTTCTCTGATAATCTACTATATTCGTTCTATTTTTACACCATGTATAATAATACAAAAGTATCATTCCAAATGCAATACGCAAAATAGCTAAGAAAAAAAAACAGGCCAAGCCAAATCTGCTCAACCTGTTTGCTTTGCTTACTAATTTCTTTCCGGCACAACTTCCAGCCAGTAGCCATTGGGATCCTGGATAAAATAAATGCCCATACTCTCATTCTCAAAGCAGATACATCCCATTTCCTTGTGGAGCGCATGTGCTTTTTCAAAATCATCCACCCCAAATGCCAGATGGAATTCACTTTCGCCCAGGTCGTAGGGCTTATCTCTGTCCCGGTTCCAGGTCAGTTCCAGTTCAAAATCCGTGGTATCATTGCCCATATACACAATGATAAAGGAACCATCCTCTGCCGCATGTCTCCGCTTTTCCACGAGACCCAATGCCTTCTCATAAAATTCCATGGTTTTTTCAAGATCGAATACATTATAATTTTCATGAATCATCTTAAAGTTCATCTTGTGCACCTCTTTCTTTTTCCTGTAATGCATTACTTACTTTTATTATACTGTTTTTTCTGCATTATACAAGACCTCTTGATGGATTCCTGATATCTGAAAACCTCACTGCATGCTGTCTTCGACATGACCAGAACACAGATAAGATTAGGCACCGCCATCAATGCATTCATAATATCTGAAAAATCCCAGACGACATCCAGGGCGCAGGTGGCTCCTGTAAAAGCCATTAATGCATATATAAATCGGTATATAATGCAATAATCTGTCTTTTTCACAAGAAACTCAAACGCTTTCTCTCCCTGGTATTCCCAGCCGATGATCGTTGCAAAAGCAAACAGCACAATACCAATACTCACGAGATTTCCTCCCCACTTTCCGAACGTGGTTGAAAATGCTGCGATTGTGAGTGAAGATCCTGTAATCAGATTTCCACTGCTATCTGTGAGCCCCAGAACTCCTGAGGCCGCCAAAGCAAGTCCTGTTACCAGGCAGATAACAATTGTATCGAAAAACACGCCTGTCATGCTGACGTATCCCTGCTTTACCGGATCATCGGTACTGGCTGCCGCCGCACTGATTCCTGAGGCTCCAAGACCCGCTTCATTGGAAAAAACACCCCGGGATACACCCCAGCGCAGGGCCTGCTGCATGGATACTACAATACTTCCGCCCACTCCTCCCGCCATCGCCTTTGGAGAAAATGCCATGGTCAGAATCTGTGAGATTCCATGGGGAAGATTCCCAATATTCATAAAAATCACAAGCAATGCTCCCCCCATATAAAAGACAGCCATACACGGTACCACGATCTGCGTGATTTTAGAAATACTTTTAATTCCTCCAAGGATGATGAGTATAGTAAAAATGGTGACCACTAGTCCTGTAATTCCCTCTGATACGCCAAAACTCTCCTTTAATGCTGAGGATATGGAATTAGACTGTGTCATATTTCCCATCCCAAATGATGCAAATACGGCAAATATGGCAAACAATGTTCCCATAATTTTCCCAATAAACCTGTTGGGGAAGCCTAAGAGCATGGTGTACATAGGTCCGCCCGAAATCTCCCCTTTATCATTTACCGTCCGGTATTTTACGGAAAGAAGACTCTCTGCTAATTTCGTGGAAAGACCAATCAGGGCCGACAGCATCATCCAAACCAACGCCCCCGGGCCTCCCAATACCATGGCTGTTGCTACGCCTACAATATTTCCCGTACCGATTGTGGCAGCCAGTTCCGTCATAAGGGAGGAAAAGGAAGAAATATCACCCTTTTTTTCCTCGTTCCCCTGTTCTCCAAAGTCCATTACACTTTTTAATGCATATCCCAGATTACGTATTGGAAGGAATCTCATCCTAACCATCAGGTAAATTCCGGTCCCCAGCATAAGAATCAGCATAGGTGGTCCCCATACCATATCATCAATGCTTCGTAAAAGCTTCGCGGCCTGCTCCATAATCCCTCCTCCTGACCTGTCAAAAAATATACATGCAGCCATTCTTTCCAATATATACAAGCCCACACAAAAATATGCAGACATACTTGTCGTTCCCTCAAGTATGTCTGCATGGTAATAGGGCAATTTTTAATATTGACCGCCTTCTTCTCCTTGAATCAGTTGTATTGCAGAGCTGGTACCGATTCGGTCGCTTCCTTCTTCCAGAAATGCTTCCATATCTGCAACCGTTTTTATCCCGCCCGCAGCCTTTATTCTGACTCCTGCACCGATATGCTCCCTGAAAAGCCGGATATCCTCCAAAGCCGCACCTGCTGTACCAAATCCGGTGGATGTTTTGATATAGTCTGCGCCTGCCTCTGTTACGGCCTTACACATGGCGACTTTTTCTTCCTCAGTCAGATAACAGGTTTCGATGATAACCTTTAATATTTTCTTGCCTGTG
>CAMKHH010000159.1 GCA_946412445.1 uncultured Eubacterium sp. | reverse complement strand
CCTCAGGTAAACTATGAAAATGGTAAATCAGGAAACGGAGATATTTTTGAACGTATTGTTCAGATGGCTCAGGAACAGATACCGGGAATGGGAGCGAAAGAGGAAAAGGGAAAAGAGACTGAGATTATTGAAGACGACTCCACGGAAGCGGCTATTCTCGAGGAAAATGAGCGCGTGATTCAGGCTAAGATTACGGCCGAAAACCAGCAGAAAATCCAGCAGGATGCACAGGTACAACAAGAACAGACGCAAAAGGGGACAGATGAACAGGTACAGCAGGCCGGTTCTTTTAACATAGTTAATCCGATATCACTGGAACAGCTTCAGGATTATAATTTCCTTCTGAATAACTTCTTTGTTGTGGATGGAAATACTTCTGCCGAGAAATCTGAAATCAATCTGGATCAACTGTGGGGAAAAGACATGAAAATCAGCGACGATACCTCCGGCCCAAAGATATTGATTTACCATACACATTCGCAGGAGGAATTTGCGGATTCTGTGGCAGGAGATGCCAGTACCAGCGTGATTGGGGTGGGAGAACATCTCGCACAGATACTTCGGGATACTTATGGATACCAGGTGCTGCATCGGACAGATACATTTGACCTGGTAGACGGAAGACTGGAACGAAGTAAGGCTTATAATTATGCGGAACCTGTTTTGCAGCAGGTGCTGGCAGAAAATCCGTCCATAGAGGTAGTAATCGATTTGCACCGGGACGGAGTAGATGAATCAAAGCATCTGGTTACAGAGATTGACGGAAAACCTACGGCGAAGGTTATGTTTTTTAATGGACTGAGCAGGACGAGTATGAACGGTCCCATTGATTCTCTTCCCAATCCTTATATAGAAGATAACCTGGCATTTTCCTTTCAGCTGGAGTATCTTGCAAAACAATGCTATCCTGATTTTACCAGATGCATCTATTTGAAAGGCTACCGGTACAACCTTCATGTTCGGCCTAAGTCCATTTTGCTGGAGGTTGGAGCACAGACCAATACGGTGGAGGAAGCCATGAATGCTATGGAGCCTTTTGCAAAGGTATTGAATTCAGTACTTAAGGGAACGAATAAGAATGGGTCCTGAATCGTAACAAAACGAGTGACAAAAGCACTTCTTATATGGTACAATGAGCGTTGACGATTATTTAAGTACCTTGTCAGGAGGAACAGATTTGACAGCTGTAGATCAAAGTAAGATACGAAATTTTTGCATCATTGCACATATTGACCATGGAAAATCCACATTGGCAGACCGGATTATAGAGAAAACCGGTCTGCTGACTGAACGCGAAATGCAGTCTCAGGTATTGGATAACATGGATCTGGAGCGCGAACGCGGCATTACCATCAAAGCGCAGGCGGTCCGCACCATATATAAGGCAAAGGATGGGCAGGAATATATATTAAACATGATAGATACACCCGGACATGTTGACTTTAATTATGAGGTTTCCAGGAGTCTGGCGGCCTGTGACGGAGCCATTCTGGTTGTAGATGCCTCGCAGGGAATCGAGGCTCAGACACTTGCCAATGTATATCTGGCTCTGGATCATGACCTGGATGTGTTCCCGGTCATCAATAAGATAGATCTGCCCGGTGCCGATCCGGAGCGCGTGATTGCGGAAATCGAGGATGTGATAGGAATTGAGGCACAGGGATGCCCCCGTATTTCGGCCAAAACAGGGCTGAACGTAGAGCAGGTGCTGGAGGAACTTGTGGAGAAGGTACCGGCTCCCAGAGGAAAAAGTGAAAATCCGCTCCAGGCACTGATTTTTGATTCCGTGTATGATGCTTATAGAGGAGTTATCACATCCTGCAGAGTTATGGAAGGCAGGGTGAGAAAGGGTACAAAGATCCGTATGATGGCTACCGGAGCTGTGGAAGAAGTTGTTGAGGTAGGATACTTTGGAGCAGGACAGTTTATTCCCTGCGAAGAGCTTTCGGCCGGTATGGTGGGATATATTACAGCCAGTATAAAAAATGTCAGCGACACACGCGTGGGTGATACCATTACGGATGCCAGCAGACCTTGTGCAGAACCGCTTCCAGGATATAAAAAAGTAAATCCCATGGTGTATTGTGGTATGTATCCGGCCGACGGAGCCGATTACCAGGATTTGAGAGACGCGCTGGAAAAGCTTCAGCTTAACGATGCATCGCTCTTTTATGAGCCTGAGACCTCTGCTGCTTTAGGATTTGGGTTCCGCTGTGGATTTCTGGGACTTCTTCATCTGGAAATTATTCAGGAGAGGCTCGAAAGAGAATATAATCTGGATTTGGTTACTACTGCGCCCAGCGTTATCTATAAAGTTTATAAGACGGACGGAACCTGCATAGACTTGACCAATCCTTCAAATCTGCCGGATCCATCCGAAATCGATTATATGGAAGAGCCGGTTGTAAAAGCCGAAATCATGGTCACAACCGAGTTTATCGGCCCGATTATGGAGTTGTGCCAGCAGCGGCGCGGTCAGTACCAGGGCATGGAATATATGGAGACAACACGTGCCATGCTGCATTATCATCTGCCTCTGAATGAAATTATCTATGACTTCTTTGATGCCCTGAAATCCCGGTCGAGAGGCTATGCGTCCTTTGACTATGAACTTCTGGGGTATGAGCGAAGCGATCTGGTAAAACTGGATATTCTGGTGAACAAAGAAGAGGTGGATGCTCTGTCCTTTATTGTATTTTCCGGTTCGGCCTATGACCGCGGCAGGAGAATGTGTGAGAAACTCAAAGAGGAGATACCCAGGCAGCTGTTCGAGGTTCCGATACAGGCGGCAATAGGGTCGAAGGTCATTGCCAGAGAAACAGTCAGGGCCATGCGGAAAGACGTGCTGGCCAAGTGCTATGGCGGTGATATCAGCCGTAAGAAGAAACTGCTTGAAAAGCAGAAAGAAGGAAAGAAGCGGATGCGCCAGATCGGGAATGTAGAGATTCCCCAGAAGGCATTTATGAGTGTTTTGAAGCTGGAAGATAATTAGCAAATATAAAGCTGTTCCTGATATGGGAATGGCTTTTCTTGATACCAAAGTATGCAAGGAAAGGCAATTTGGATGGAACGAAAGAAACAGAAGCTGGAACTATATGTGCATATACCGTTTTGTGTGAGAAAGTGTGAATACTGTGATTTCCTGTCCTTTTCATCAGAGGAAGCACTCCGAAAAGACTATACGGATGCTCTTCGCAGAGAGATACGTGCAGTGGATGGACTAGATGGGTATCAGGTCAGCTCAGTCTTTTTTGGCGGAGGAACCCCTTCTTTGATGCCTCCGGAAGAAATTATGCGGATTATGAATGAAATCAAAAACAGAATCAGCTTTTCGGAGGATGCAGAAACATCCCTGGAGGCCAATCCCGGGACTGTGACAGCGGAAACGCTTGCGGGATATCGGAAGGCAGGATTCAACCGTATCAGCTTTGGCTGTCAATCCATGTCTGATGCGGAGCTAAAGCGTCTAGGAAGGATTCATACGGTGGAGGAATTTAGAACAGGATACCGGCAGGCAAGGGAGGCTGGATTTCTTAACATCAACGTGGATCTGATGTCGGCACTGCCGGGACAGACCTATGTGGACTGGGAAAGGAATCTCCGCATGACGGCAGAGCTGGAACCGGAGCATATTTCGGCTTATAGTCTGATTCTGGAGGAAGGAACTCCGTTTTATGAAAAACAGGATATCCTGGAACTCCCTGATGAGGATACAGAACGAATCATGTATGAAAATACCCATGAGATATTAAAAGAATATGGGTATGAACAATATGAAATATCTAATTATGCAAAAAAAGGATATGAGTGCAGGCATAATATTGGTTATTGGGAGCGGATACCATATCTGGGGCTGGGACTTGGAGCAGCTTCACTTATGGAGGAGCGGCGGTTTTCCAATACAGTGGATTTGAAGGAATATCTGCAGAACAGTCAAAAACCACGGATAATCAGGAAAAATATGCAAAAGCTTAGTGCAGAGGATGCTATGGAGGAGTTTATGATTCTGGGTCTCAGGATGTGCCGTGGCGTATCAGAAGAGGATTTTCAGAAAAATTTCGGGAAAGAAATGGCGGATGTTTATGGAAAGGTCATTGAAAAATACATTAAAATGGAATTTTTACAAAAGAAAGACAGATATGTATCATTGACCCGGAAGGGCATATCAGTGAGTAATGTCATAATGGCCGATTTCCTGAGGGAATAAAGCGGAATTCCGGAAACAGAACGAACAAAAAAACAGAACGAATGTTTGCCTTTACTTGACAGATATGGTAAGATATATGGTAGATTGAGTCTGAAAGCAGACATTTAAAATACTGTGATGACAGCAAAAGGAGTTATATATATGGCAAGCAGACAGAAGAAGGAGTTTATAAAGATACGAGGTGCTTCGGAGAACAATCTGAAGAGTCTGGATGTGGATATTCCCAGAAATGAACTTGTGGTTCTGACCGGTTTAAGCGGTTCGGGAAAGAGCTCTCTGGCGTTTGACACCATTTATGCAGAAGGTCAGCGGCGTTATATGGAGAGCCTTTCTTCCTATGCCCGTCAGTTCCTGGGAC
>CAMKHH010000158.1 GCA_946412445.1 uncultured Eubacterium sp. | reverse complement strand
GAGGACTTTCCTCTTTTGGAAGCGGCCTTTGAGTATCCGGCAAAGGAAACATGGGTAATTGGAGACCATACAGCCAATTTGCCTATGATTCCCGAATTAAAAGACCCGATTTCGGCACTGGAAACTAAGGAAATAGAAATGTCGTATAGCAGTGTTTTTCAAAAATTAATTGATCTTCAGACCTTATATTCCCCAAGCGGCGATGATCGTTCTAAATTATGTGCTGTGGACTACGCAACTCAGGTGGGAGGAGGTCTGGCTATTGAAAGGGTGGCCATGATCCAGCAGGGAAACTGGATATCTCCGGAGGTTGTCAGTGTTGATCCGGAGTTGTTGGATGACCTGGGGATGCTGCCAATACCGGTTGAAGGATATAAAGAAGATTGCATTACAAGCGGTGTGCCGTCCTACTGGTCAATCAACAAAGAAAGTGATGATAAGGTAAAAGAAGAGGCTAAAAGATTCCTCGATTGGATGTATCAGTCAGATGAGGGAAAAGATTTAATTGTAAATGATTTCCTGTTCATACCGCCATTTATTAATTATGAAGGAATTGAGCCACAAGATGCGCTCTCTAAAGAAGTAAAAAAATACACGGATGCAGGAAGAACGATGCCCTGGGTTCTGCGTGGGTTCCCCACGGGCTGGAGTCTGAATGTAGGGGGGAGTGTACAGAAATATCTTTCTGGTGATATTACCTGGGATCAAGTAACAGAAGAAGCGAAAGAGGCTTGGAAGGATGCAAGACAATGAGACAAAGGAATTCAAGATATTGGTTCTTTATACTGCCTGTATTTATTCCATTTGCCATATGTGTTCTTGTTCCGGCAATCATGGGAATCTATTACTCCTTTACAGATTGGAATGGAATAAGCCAGGAGATCAGATGGGTGGGGATACAGAATTATGTGACAATTTTCACAGGAGATAAAAACTTTCTTCATGCATTTGTTTTCACACTACTCTTTGCTTTTTTAGGGGTAGTGCTGGTGAACCTGATTGGATTTTTATTGGCGTTGCTTGTGACACAGAGATTTCATGGCAGTATATTTTTCAGGGCGATATTCTTTATGCCTAATTTAATAGGAGGGTTATTACTGGGATTTACCTGGCAGTTTATCTTCATCAATGTTTTTGAGGTATTAGGAAAACATCTGGGAATCCGCGGACTACAGGGCTGGCTGTCCAATCAGACCACGGGGTTTTGGGGTATGCTGATTGTGTTTGTTTGGCAGCTTTCCGGATATATGATGATTATCTACATTGCAGGGCTGCAATCCATTCCGGATTCTCTGCTTGAGGCTTCCTATTTGGATGGTGCCAGCTCATGGGGCAGGTTGAAGCACATTATACTGCCGTTGGTAGCACCGTCATTTACGATAGGCCTATTTATGACACTGTCGAATGCGTTTAAACTATTTGATACGAATTTATCATTGACGAATGGAAATCCTTATAAATCTACAGAAATGCTGGCACTGAATATCTATACGACGGCTTTCAAAGAGAACAAATTAGGATTGTCACAGGCGAAAGCGTTGCTGTATTTGATTGTAGTAATTCTGATTGCACTGATTCAATTATCAGTTAATAAGAAAAGGGAGGTTGAGATGTAGATGAATAACAAGAAAACCATCCGGTTTGCATTAACGGCAGGCTGTGGAGTTTTGGCTTTGATATATCTATTTCCTATAATAATACTCTTCCTTAATTCATTTAAGACGCAAAAAGGAATCTACATTAATACCATTGCATTGCCTGACCATACTACATTTACACTTCGGAATTATCCAGAAAGCATGCATAAGCTAAAGTATGTTTCCGCCTTTTTAAATTCAACAGGAATAACCTTAGTTGCGGCTGCGTTTATTCTGGTACTTAGTTCTATGGCTGCGTGGGCACTGGTCAGAAATAGAACCAGAGCCAGTCAGGGTGTGTTTTTACTGTTTGCTGCATCCATGTTGATACCTTTTCAATGTGTGATGCTTCCCCTGGTAAAGGTGACGAGCTTTTTAAATTTAATGAATCGTCCGGGACTGGTTTTTATGTATGTGGGATTTGGGAGCAGTCTTTCGGTGGTTATGTTCCATGGGTTTGTGAAGGGAATACCCATGGAACTCGAGGAGTCTGCGATGCTTGACGGATGTGGGTTGTTAAAACGTTTTTTTTATATTGTGCTGCCTTTACTAAAACCAATCTTTGTATCAGTGGCAATATTAAATGTAATGTGGCTTTGGAATGATTTTCTCTTACCGTCATTGGTCATTAATCAGGCCGGGAAACAGACGCTGCCCCTCAGGACTTATCAGTTTTTCGGACAGTTTAGTAAGCGGTGGGATTTAGCTTCGGCTGCTTTAATCCTGGCTATGATCCCTATCATTATGTTTTATGTTCTGGCACAGAAACAAATTGTAAAGGGGATTACGGATGGGGCGATTAAATAGATAGAAAGGTATGAAAAAATGATTTACTTTGGAGACATAAAAGCCCAGGGCTGGCTAAAGGATGAGATTCATAAGACCATGGAGGGGTGCATAGGACATTTGGATCAGTTGCTTCCTGAATTAACTACGGATCATGAAATCTATGGAAAGGACAGGATTACTCCGGATGCAGTGCTGGTTGAATTGGGCCGGAAAGATTGTTCCCACTACGGTGTTGAGGGCAATGATAAACAATTTTATTGGTGGAACAGCGAGACACAGTCTAACTGGTGGGATGGATATTGCAGAAGCGCACTGCTTGCAGATGAAAAGGAATGGATTGACAAGGCTAAAGCCCATGTTGAAGAGATGCTGGGGTATCAGGATTCTGACGGTTATATGGGAATCTATGGGTCTGAGCTGCGTTTCCAAAACAAAGGAGAAAATGGGGAATTATGGGCACAATCTACCTTGTTCCGAGCTCTTTTAGGATATTACGAAGGGGTTAAGGATAAAAAAATTCTGAATGCAGTGCTCAGGGCGGCAGACCGAATTATGGACGGATATCCGAAAGAGGATTCCCATCCATTTCATGTTCATAACAGCGGTTCGGGGCACAGCCATGGCTTGACTGTTGTGGATTCCTTTTATCGGCTTTATCAGCTGACGGGCAATGAAAAATATGTAGACTATGCGGTCTGGCTTTACGAAGATTTTTCTTCCTGGAGAGTAGGCGAGGAGGATATGCAAAGCGGCAATATAGAAGATCCATTTTATATCTTTCAGTGCCATGGAGTACATACGTATGAGCATATTCGTGGATTAATTATTGCAGGCAAAAGAAAACAAAAATACCGGCATATGTTGGATATTCTTCTTGCTAAGCTCCCATTTTATCTGACGCCCTCTGGTGCGCCTATAGGAGATGAATGGATTTTTGGCAGAACAGCCGATGCCACTTATACAGGATATGAATATTGTTCGGTTCATGAACTGTTGGACAGCTATCTGCTTTTGATGCAGGATACAGAGAATTTAAAGTGGGCGGATGCGGCGGAATGGTTGTTTTATAATGCAAGCTTCGGTATGCGTCATCCAACTGACTCATCCATTATGTATTGTATGACAGATAATTGTTACGAAGCAAATGAAAGAAAACATCCGGATGATGACGCGTGGAATCCCCGATATAAGTTTTCGCCAACACATCAGGATGCAGCAGTGTGCTGCGTTCCAAACTCAGGGCGGATTATTCCGTATTTTGTTCAGTCAATGTTTATGGAGTGTAAAGATGGGTTTAAGGCCAGTTTATATGGACCGTGTAGCTTTAACGGAAAATACCAGAATGTGGAGGTTAATATACGGGAGCTTACAAATTATCCAATATCCCTTAAGGTGGAAATGGAAGTGTCAGCGGAGTACCCAATAGAATTTTCGCTTTATCTGCGTTTCCCCAGATGGGCAGATCGGATGCTTGTGAATGGGAGGGTGTACGAAAGGGAAGAAGCCCATAATGGAGAAATAAGGTTACATAAGATATGGGGAAAAATGGAACGGATTGAAATTCAAATAGAGACACAGGTTCAGATGAATACGGATTTTAATGGAGACTATTATGTCTCCTATGGACCGGTTTTGTATGCCTATCCGCTGAAAGCCGGGGAAAAGTTAATCCGCCAGCTGGAGGTAAAACCATTTGCTGAAAAGGGTTACATTCCCATTGAGCGGAAACTGGAGAGACTTAAGATAGCGGAAGAAGACAGAAAGAAATTTCACTTCGCAGCCGGAGGAGAAAAAAACCATTTTAAGGACTTGTATATTCATGGTGTGTTTCGTCTGGATGGTCAAAAAATAGAAGGAAATATGACACCTGTTGGAAAAACGATTTTGAGAAAAGTTACCTTTCAAGGGACACGATAAGAAATATATTCATAAAACAGGAGGATAAGAAATGACGCCAAAAGAGAGATTTTACAGCAGACTTAAAGGGGAAACTGTGGATAAAATACCAAATCTGAATATTGTTATGTTGTTTGCAGCCAGATATTGCAATATTCCTTACGGGAAGTTTTGCCAGGATTACCGCTATCTCGTGGAAGCCCAGACAAAAACGGCAATAGATTTTGGGTTAGATATCCTATCTAC
>CAMKHH010000157.1 GCA_946412445.1 uncultured Eubacterium sp. | reverse complement strand
ACATACACCTCCTCACCGCATACAATAAACTGGATGTTAATCATACCAATTACGTGTAAGGAACGTGCCAGCCGCCTGGTATATTCTACGATTGTGTCCTTGCTGCTCTGACTGATGCTCTGGGACGGATACACAGATATACTGTCTCCGGAATGAATCCCTGCACGCTCTATATGCTCCATAATGCCCGGTATCAGGATATCCTCTCCATCACACACGGCATCTACCTCAATTTCCTTTCCCTGCATATATTTATCCACAAGTATGGGATGTTCCTGGGCAATCCGATTGATAACTCCGATATATTCCTCCACATCTTCATCCCCTATGGCAATCTGCATCCCCTGCCCGCCAAGGACATAGGAGGGACGTACTAATACCGGGTAGCCCAATTCGTTGGCCGCCCGCCTGGCTTCTTCGGCAGTGAATACGGTCTTCCCCGCAGGTCTTGGAATCTGACATTCCTCCAGAACTTTGTCAAACAGTTCCCGGTCCTCAGCCGCATCCACATCCTCAGCCGAGGTGCCCAGAATCTTCACTCCCATCTTAATCAGGGCTTCTGTTAATTTAATTGCAGTCTGACCCCCAAACTGCACTACCGCTCCGTCTGGCTTTTCAATGTTAACCACATTCTCCACGTCCTCCGGTGTCAGCGGCTCAAAATAGAGCTTGTCGGCAATGTCAAAATCTGTACTGACAGTCTCCGGGTTATTGTTGATAATGATTGTCTCAAAACCCTCTCTGGCGAAGGCCCAGGTGCAGTGAACCGAGCAGAAATCAAATTCAATCCCCTGCCCAATCCGGATTGGGCCGGAGCCTAATACAAGAACCTTTTTTCTGCCTTCCTTGTGTACAGCTTCATTCTCCCCCCCATATACAGAGTAATAATAAGGGGTGGATGCAGCAAATTCGGCGGCACAGGTATCCACCATCTTATAGGCTGCATGGATTCCATATCTGATGCGTAGTGCTTTTACTTCTTCCTCTTTTCTGCCGCTCAGTGTTCCGATTACATGATCCGGAAACTCCAGGCGCTTTGCTTCTCTGAGTAAATCCTCATCCAGCTCCAGGGTTCTCAAATCCTGTTCCATCTCCACAAGGATGGCTATCTTATCAATAAACCAGATGTCAATCTTTGTAATCTCATGAATTTCTTCATAGGAAAGTTTTCTTCTTAAGGCCTCGGCAATCCTCCAGATGCGCATATCATCCACAATCTGCAGCTCTTCCGTCAGTTCCTCCACGGTCAATCCTGTAAAATCGTAGGACATCAGGGAATCTACATGCTGTTCCAGAGAACGGATTGCTTTCATCAAGGCTCCTTCGAAGTTGTTGCATATGCTCATGACTTCACCGGTAGCTTTCATCTGTGTGGTCAGGGTTCTCTTTGCACTTATGAACTTATCGAACGGAAGTCTTGGTATCTTAACAACGCAGTAGTCCAATGCAGGCTCAAAGCTCGCATATGTTTTTCCTGTAATCGCATTCGGAATCTCATCCAGCGTATAACCCAATGCGATTTTTGCCGCCACCTTCGCAATCGGATATCCGGTGGCTTTTGAAGCCAGCGCCGAAGAACGGCTGACACGGGGATTCACTTCGATTACACAATATTCGAAGCTGTCGGGATTCAAAGCATACTGTACGTTACATCCGCCCGTAATCTTCAGCTCGTTGATGATATTCAGTGCCGAGCTGCGCAGCATCTGGTATTCCTTGTCGCCCAAGGTCTGACTTGGTGCCACAACAATGCTATCCCCGGTATGAACACCTACAGGGTCAATATTTTCCATATTACATACCGTGATGCAGTTTCCTGCTCCATCCCGCATCACCTCATATTCAATTTCCTTCCATCCCGCAATACACCGTTCAACCAGAACTTCACCGACACGGGAAAGACGCAGTCCGTTGGAAAGGATTTCTATCAGTTCTTCTTCAGTTTGTGCGATGCCGCCACCGCTTCCCCCCAGTGTATAGGCAGGACGTAAGACTACGGGATATCCGATTTCCCCGGCAAATTCAATACCCGACTGTACATCGTGCACAACCCGTGATGCCGCCACAGGTTCTCCGATTTTTTCCATGGTATCTTTAAATTCCTGACGGTCCTCTGCCTTTTTGATGGTTTGTGATGTAGTCCCGATCAGACGCACCTTCTGTTCCTTTAGAAACCCACTCTCATCCAGCTCCATCGCCAGGTTTAAACCCGCCTGACCACCCAGAGTCGGGAGTACACTGTCCGGCCTTTCCTTCAGAATTAACTGCCGGGTCACGTCCAGAGTGAGCGGTTCTATATAGACACGATCCGCAATATCCTTATCGGTCATAATCGTTGCAGGGTTAGAATTCAGTAATACCACTTCTACCCCTTCTTCCTTCAGGGAACGGCATGCCTGTGTTCCGGCATAGTCAAATTCTGCTGCCTGCCCGATGATAATCGGGCCTGAGCCTATTACTAATACTTTCTTTATGTCTGAATTCTTCGGCATGATCAGTTTCCTCCCATCATCTCTATGAACTTGTCAAACAGGTGTCCGGAATCCTGGGGACCCGGGCATGCTTCCGGATGAAATTGTACGGTAAAGATATTCTTATTGATATATTTAAGCCCTTCATTTGTCCCGTCATTAACATTTATAAAAGAGGGAACAGCAATTTCAGGATCCAGATCCTTCGTATCCACTACATATCCATGATTCTGAGATGAGATGTAAACACTCCCTGTGTCCAGATCCTTCACCGGATGATTTCCGCCCCTGTGTCCGTACTTCATCTTATGGGTATTCAAGCCTGCAGCCAAAGCCATCAGCTGATGTCCCAGACAGATAGCGAATATGGGAACATCCGAATCGTACAGCTTTCTGACTTCTTCTATAATCGCTTCACAGTCTTTCGGATCTCCCGGCCCGTTGGAGAGCATAATTCCATCCGGTTTTGCAGCCAGAATTTCTTTGGCGGCGGTAAGTGCGGGATAAACTGTCACCTCACATCCCCGCCGGTTGAGCGACTGTGCAATATTTCTTTTTGCGCCGAAATCCATCAGGGCTACTTTTAATCCTTCGCCCTTTAAGGTGTATTTCTCTGAACAGGTAACCTTTTCTACTACCTTTCCTGTCGTATAAGCTTTTAACTGGGGAATGATTTCATCAAGATTATAATTCTCTCTGGTCGTGACCATACCGTTCATCGTACCCTTTTCCCTGAGGATTCTGGTCAATGCACGAGTATCAATTCCTGCGATTCCGGGAATATCAAAACGTCTCAGAAAATTTTGAATGGTGTCCCGGCAACGGAAATTGCTGGGGATTCTCGATAGCTCTCTCACTATATAAGCATCCGGCCATGGCCTTAGTGATTCCTGATCATCATAACAGATACCGTAATTTCCAATCAGCGGATATGTCATGCAGACAGCCTGTCCTGCATAAGAGGGATCCGTTAATACTTCAAGATAACCAGTCATGGATGTGTTAAAAACTATCTCACTGATAACTTCTTTTTTCGAGCCGATACTGGTTCCTGTGAATATATGGCCATCTTCCAGAATTAGAAATGCTTTCATCCTACCACCTCTTTCTTCAGTTTAAGCAACGCAAGGCAGTTTATCTGTCTCTGCGCAAAAAAAAAGAGAATTTGGTCTCCTTAATTTTAAGAAAGTTTACCATAATTCCCTACCTATTTCAACTCCCAAATATTATTTTGTCATTTACACATTCTGTTAGGTTTTAGATGAAACGATGTTTCTCCTGATGACAAAATCAACATTTCTCAAAGAAAAAAGACCATCGAATAAACGATGATCTCAAGCGTGCAGGAAAAGGGACTTGAACCCTCACGATATTGCTACCACAGGCACCTGAAGCCTGCGCGTCTGCCAATTCCGCCATTCCTGCTTTTTATTTTCCTGCGGGATGTCTTTCGCACCCGCAAGAAATATAATACCAGAACTTACGACAAGTGTCAACAACTTTTTTATGATAACTTTTGACTCTCTGTTTTATCAGCCGCAGCTTCATCTGTTTTCCGCTCCTCCAGTTTAGAAAGAAAGTAGATGAGCACAAAACCTGCTGCTGCCAGGAGCAGGCAGACAGGCAGTTCAATCCCCGTTGGGATCCCCGGGAATACCTGTCCGACAGAACCCAGAACAAATCCAAGAATAATCATATAAGTAGGCTGCGGAAAACGTTTCATGGCTCCCTCAAGAAGTTTCGTAAGCAAAAGGATACCGGCCACAAGTCCGAGCCCCAATGGCAGCAGATAAAGAATATCCAGCCTGCCGATTGCCGAGAGCACACCCTGATAGATTCCCAGTACCAGCAGCATATAGGTAACGCTGATACCTGGCAGTATCAGTGCGATAGAGATTACAATTCCTCCAAAAAACTGAATCAAAAAACCACCCACTCCTCCGGATACTGAGGAGAACAGGTTTTCCGGTAAAAAAACAAGGCTTGCCACCACAGCCGCACCCAAGGCCAGATACAGAACAGCCTTCCAGTTAAATCCATCCAATCCCGCCTCTTTAAAGATCAGCGGGCAGCCTCCCAGCACAACCCCTATAAAAAAATACATCATAGGCTTTTCATAAG
>CAMKHH010000156.1 GCA_946412445.1 uncultured Eubacterium sp. | reverse complement strand
TTATAATTCTGTTATCATTTTTTATCTGATAATAATACCAAAAACCAAAAATAATCCCTGCAAAGAGTTGTATGCTCTTTTACAAGGATTATTTTTATAAAGTCAAGTTATAGCTTCGACAAAATCACCATACTCCATATATCTCAGATATCTCTTTTCATATTCCTCCGCCTTCTTTTCATTCGGTTCATAATTTGCATGATAGCATTCACAGAGAGAATCCTGTGCCGTGGGAATATTATCATAGATATTCGCTGCAACAGCTGCATATATCGCTGCTCCCAGCGCACAGACCTGCTCTTCTTTACAAACCATAACCGGCCGCTGCAATATGTCCGCCATCATTTGCATGATGAGGGGTGACTTTTGGGAAATCCCTCCTACAGTAATCAGACGCTTTATGCGAATTCCGTTAGAAATATAGCTGTCGAAAATTCTTTTAGATCCAAACACCGTAGCCATGGCAAGAGCCCTGTATATCTGCGGTGCAGTAGTTCCCAAATGTAAGCCCATGACACCAGCTTTCACCTGTTCATTCAAATAAGGATATCGACGTCCATTAAACCAATCGAGCGCAATTATATCAGAATCCTCCGGTATGGCATCTCTATCCAGGCACCCAATAATGTTCTGGCCGATTTCTTCCCTTAAAGCCGCCTTTAACGGTTCAGAAATCAATTGAGATTGCGAGAGCAGTTCCTGCATAGGCCACATTAAAATCGAAGAAAACCATGTAAAAACATCCCCAAAGGCAGCCTGCCCTGCTTCTATGCCGATATACCCGGGCATTATAGAGTCCTCAGCCTGTCCGCAATAAGCCTGCAAAGATTTTCCTTCCAGATTCGCTTCATCTTCAACTAGAATATCAACCGCAGAGGTTCCGACAGCCTTCACCATTGTACCAGGTCTCACTCCGGCTCCTACCGCCCCTGCATGAGCATCAAAAGATCCGCTGCCGATAATTGTCTCCTTTGGTAAGCCCAATATCTCTGCCCATTCTTTTGTTATCGTTCCAAGACATGTCCCTGCAGGTTTAGGAATACTTTGATATCTCTTCGCTATTAAAGCAAGATATGGGTCAAGTCTGCCAAGGCACTCCTCATGTGGAAGACCGCCAAAATGACTATTATATAGTGCCTTATGACCTGCCGCACAAGAACCCCGGTACATACTATCCGGTTTCGTTTTCCCGATTAAGAGAGAAGGCAGCCAATCACAATGCTCGACCCAGCTCCATGCTGCCTTTTTCACTTTTTCATCCGTTCTGATCGTATGAAGAATCTTAGCCCAATACCATTCTGACGAATATATTCCCTGATATTTTGTATAATCAATTTCGCCTGAAGAAAATACACGGTTAATTTCTCTCGCTTCCTCCATCGCTGTATGATCTTTCCATAGATGAAACATTGCATTTGGATTTTGACTGAATTCCTCCATCATAGCCAGCGGTACCCCATCTTCATTTACCGGGCAAGGTGTTGAACCCGTTGTATCAATGGCAATAGCAATGATTTCTTTTCTTCTTTCGGGATTAATCTGATTTATCGCTGACTTCACACTTACAGTAAAGCTCTCTATATAATCAAGTGGATGCTGTCTGAATTGTTTTTTTTCAGCATCACAGTATAAGCCCTTTTTCCATCTGGGAAAATAACTGACAGCTTCAGAGGTTCTGTCTCCTGTCAATGCATCAATTATAATAACTCTTACCGAATCACTGCCAAAATCCACACCTACAACTAATTTTCGCTGCATATATTTTCTCCTGCCATTTTTGATAATCGTTTGTCTTAAATTATACAGCCTCAAACATCACAATATGCTTGCCTCTCAGGCTCAAAGGTATAAATCCGTCAAACTGCTGACCATCAAGCATTGCCTTAAAGTTCTTCCCAAATCCCTTTACACTTATTTCCAGCGTCATATCCCTATATTTAAGCTCCGAAAGCCCAATATCATATAGTTTTTCCGGAACAGCAGGGGATAGATAAATACCTTTCTCATCATAACGGATACCAAATACTGCACTGATAATATATCCAAGGAAGCCAGCCGCATGCCAGGCCAGGCCCGGCCAACTCCAGGCTCTTCCTGTATCGGCATCTATGCATTCATGGAAATCCCTGGTTGTTACACTATTCCTGATCTGCTGAAATATAAGCGCACCAAGGAATTCAAGGTCACCTTCTTCAGCCGCTGCTACTGCTATTCCCTGTTGCCAGGCTACCCAAACCTGATTCCAGAAAAAATTTCCATATGGTTTAAACGGAAACATATTTATTCCAAAATCAGTAAATGCACGGGGATTTTTCTTTATTGTATTAAGGAATATCTTTCTTTGCCTGTCATCTGCTATCCCGAAACGCGGCCAGAGGGCAAGTTCGGCACCCGTAGATTCCCACCAGCCATTCCTATAATATACACTTCCTCTTGGTCCATTTGAAAAACAGCCCGCTTCTTCATTCCAATATTCGCTCCTTAATGTATCAAGCATTGACTCCCCACGCGCAAGCCATGCCTTCCGGCGTTCTATTTCCGAATCTGTTTCGCAGCATATTTTTGAAGTACAGATATACATATGTGCATAAAAGACATTTGTAGCAAAGCAAAAGCCATCATTTAACTCTGGTTCAGGAATAGCATCCAAAACATCATCAGCCGGTACCAGATTTCTTTCCCTATTAAAAATAGCATCTGTCTCTTCTGCATTTCTTATGATTCCATGCAGCGTTTCAAATAATAATGCCTTATCTCCCGTCGCAAGGTAATAATCCCATATTCCAATAGCAGGCATGGCCGCACCATCACTGCCATTGGCAATTCCACGTTTTACCACCTCTGAAAGCGATTTTCTTATATCAAAAGGGCACAGCAGATTCATAGATCTGAAAGCAGCTTGATTCGTGTCCCGGACCCACATACCGCCTCCGGCACCAGGGCCTTGTTCTAAAGAAGCTGCCAGAAGCCCTTCTTCACCCGGAAGACAAAATTCTTCGGAAACATCCTTCATCAGCACACCTGCTGCAACTTTATAAGCTGCTGATAAAACAGGTATATTGGTTATCAGTTCAGGATATCTCCCCCTCAGTTCGGGTGTGCAGAAACAATCTTCCCGATTAATCACTCTTGATTTATTACGCCACCACTTATTCTGCGGCTCCTGAAAGTCTTCTGTCAGCCTTACAGGTGAGTATATTTTCCTGACATCTGAAGAGACCCATGTTACCGGATCACCATATATAAAATCATCGATACAATTATCATAAACTTTAAAATTTTTGCCGGTATACAGCAGTTTACCGTATTCCATCTTTTCAGTTTCTTTTAGAAGCTCCGGGGAAAATCCTGCCCGCCTTAAACCATAAAAGTTCAATTCAATCAAATTGGCTGAGGCCCCTTCAGTACTTATAGCAATATATGGTTCTCTTTGATATGCAAATCTGAAAAAACTGGTTTGAGGATTGTTATAAATGACCTTACCAGTCCCATCTGGTACGGAGACAATGCAAGCTTCACCTTCATGAGTAAAAATTTCCTGCGCTGTCTTATCCGCAAATAGCCTCAGCGAAATGCGCCCTTTTTGCGGCCATAATCTAACGCTAAATCCATCCTCTTTGGACAGCGTAGCACTATGTGCGTCCCAATGCCATTTAACACCACAAAAATCTATATCGATATATGGTTCTTGTCCAACAAAGATGGAAAGCTCCGCTTCCACAGCATCGGCACGTACATCCGCTTGCGTGCAGGTGCTTTCCCTGAAACTCATTTTAGGCCATTGCGAATTCCCCGGATATGGCACTACTTGAAATCTTGCTTCAAACTCAAATTTCTGCGATATATCAATGCATTGCCAATAACGTTTCCAGATCCTCAGGTTCTCAATTTCTCTGGCCGGCACAAGGCCCCCTTCTGTCAGTACAGCCGGTATTCCAAGAAAATTGGAGAGAGGAACTGGCATGCGAATATCCGGTTTCGAAGAAGCAATAACAAATGTGCGTCCATCATTTGCAGAACAACAAATCTCAGAACCCACATCGCCTTTCCAATACTTAGGTGGAGAATTTTTAAAATCTCCGGCTGTTTCATCAGCTGTATGATTCCAATGTATAAGATCCCTGCTCTCATATATCATCTTTACAAGAGGGTTTCTGCCACTTTGAGAAACAGAATCACAGATGAGGCTCAGACGCCAGACAGCCTCTCCCTCTATCCATGTAAGTGACTCAATCCCTGCTATAGCACCCGTGGGGATAGTCATATGCATAACCGGACGCACTTTTTCGTCCATACGCGGAGCATCCTCTGTAATATAAGCTGCGCGAATGAGCGTTTCTGTTTTTCCAAAGCCAGAGGGCAAGCCAAAAGATTCTCTGTCACAGAGAGGCAGCCGCATGAATGAGTCAATGTTTTTTTCTGAGACTCTTGTGACAAAAGAAATGGCTTCCCCCTCATTGCCAAGAGTTACCCGACATTCAGGAGCATCCTTTTCATAAGGAATACAAAGAAATTTTGTGCTCATAGAACACCTCCATACAAAAATTATAGTTCGGGGGCCGTGATTCTTATGGATACGACCCCCAGTCAGATAGATATCAAGTTTTAAC
>CAMKHH010000155.1 GCA_946412445.1 uncultured Eubacterium sp. | reverse complement strand
ATATTATTATTGTAATATAGGTAAGGGAAGGGAATCCGTATGAACTTGAAAAAAATACACCATATCGCGATTATCGTATCAGACTATGAAGTGTCAAAAAAGTTTTATACAGAGCTTCTCGGATTTAAAGTAATCCGTGAAAGCTTTCGGGCGGACAGGGGTGATTATAAATTGGACCTTGAGCTGGATGGTTGTGAACTGGAGCTGTTTTCAGGTAAAAATAATCCGAAGCGGGCGAGTTATCCTGAAGCATATGGTCTGAGACATCTTGCTTTTTTTGTGGAGGATATGGATGCAGTAATAAAAGAGCTGAACCAAAAGGGAATTGAGACAGAGCCTGTAAGGACGGACGAATTTACAGGTAAAAAGATGACTTTTTTCAGAGATCCGGATGGGCTTCCATTAGAGCTGCATGAATAAATAACAGAGAAAAGAGAAAGGTGGAGTATACTCATGGAGAGTAAAATCACAAGAGAAGAAGCATTTGAATTGCTTAAGAAGTATAATAAAGAGCCATTTCATATTCAACATGCCCTTACAGTAGAGGGGGTTATGCGCTGGTATGCCAATGAACTGGGATACCAGGATGAGGCAGAATACTGGGCAATCACCGGATTGCTGCATGACATTGATTTTGAACTTTACCCGGAACAACACTGCCAAAAAGCTCCTGAGCTTTTGAGGGAAGGTCATGTAGGCGAGGACATGATCCACTCTGTCTGTTCTCATGGTTTTGGCATTTGCAGCGACGTAGAGCCAGAGCACGAGATGGAAAAAGTATTATTTGCAGCAGATGAACTGACCGGGCTGATTGGTGCTGCAGCTTTGATGCGTCCTTCGAAAAGCGTAATGGATATGGAAGCTTCCAGCGTAAAAAAGAAGTTTAAGGACAAGAAGTTTGCAGCAGGCTGTTCCAGAGATGTTATCCGGCAGGGAGCGGAGAATCTTGGATGGGAATTAAATGATCTGTTTGAAAAAACTATACTTGCCATGCGTTCCTGTGAAGAAGCATAGCCTTGGCAATCATTTTCTACGAGTCAGCTTTAATGAGGTATTCATATTTTTCTAAAAAGGGCCAGACTATAGTTTTCTCTGCCTCACATCTGGCTCTTGCCGCTTCTTCCACCGTTTCATATCTCCCCAGATAATAGTTTCTTCCCTGGAATGTCAACGTGGCTACCCATGAATTGGTTCGGCTGTAGTAAGAAACACCTTTGACACCACTGCAATTATTTTGGGGAATATAGGGCGATGCAATCAGCTCCAGGCAGGTTCCTTCTATCAAGGTTCTATGTTCCATATTGGCAAGACAGCCACAGCTCTTTGTATGTCCATTTCGTAGATTAGATATAGAGACCGTGCAGATATTTCCGCAATCACAGCGGCAAATCCATTTTGTACGGTCTGTCTTTTTATCGCTATCCGGATACAAAGTGAGCAGGTTACCAAACCGCCGGTTGGAGATATCCTTTCTTTCTGCCGTTAAACAGCCACAGCTTTTTGTATAGCCTCGTACCAGATTACATCCGGAAACATCGATAAAAGTTCCACAGTCACACGCACATCGCCAAATAACATTTCCATAGGAAGTTCGCTGCTGCGTTGGTTCAATGGCAGTTAAACGTCCAAATCGCTGCTGCACAAGATTTCGAAATTTTCTTCGGTTTTGTTCTTCGAGGCAGCCGCAGCTTTTTGTTCGTCCCGCCATAAGATTGCTTTTATATACAACCTTTGTATTACCACAATCACACTGACACTCACAGACCAGATAATTCTTTTTATTTTTGAAGGTTTTTAATACAATAAGATTTCCAAATCTTTCACCAGTTATATTTTTCATGTCCCCCACCCGTTCCATATACATAATCAACTTCTGCTTCTAAAAACATATTAGCCGGCTCTTAGAACCCCAACCACGATATATCTTGCATCGTCAAATTCATAACTACAGGTCGACAGCACGATGATACGCTCTTCTCCTGTATAAGAAGTGTTACTGTCAAATGTAGTATAATGCGCTGCATAGTCCAGAAGTCCATCGTGATTGGATTCATACATAAATGCCCGCTCACGCCACTGTCCTGCACCAATGACACATCCGTACAGTAAATCTACACGGTAATTTTTCTGCACGGTGTAGAGATACATATATGGATGTGTCTCATAATAGGTCTGTTTTTTATATTGATCCAGTGAACCGAACATTCTTCCGGACTTCATGTGATGGCCGTACACAATATTCAACCGGCCGGAGAAATCCGAAGGGTTATTGTAATCCAAAAACAAACTGCCGTTTGCATTATATGTCCCATCCGGCAAATGATGCAGATAACGATTATAGTCATCTGAGCGCATCACGGGATAATCGATGACCGTATCCGGGCAGTACAACCAGGCCACTGCGTCAGGATTGATTGCCTGCAGCTTTTCAAAATCAATGTCTATCTGTGGTATCCAGGCTTCGGATTCCTTCGTATCTGTCAGTTCTGGCATCGAAGGCTTTGAGGCAGCGGGATTTTTCACAGCCTGAACCAATTCCTCGTAGTTCTGGTTCCCCTGGGCATACATCCTGTGTATATTCCACAGTCCGTAACCGGCCCGTATCATAATGCAGACGGAAACAGCGAGCAGAACCCATGCAAGAAGTCTTTTCCAATGAATTTTCTTAATCATGTTTTATCCAACACTATCGCACACTCTTTTTTTTTGCGTTTATTATGTAGAAGATAAACAACACAACACGTTCCTACACAGGCAGCAATGCCAAGTGTTATCATCAAGGATAAGATGTTCGTATCATCACCGGTTTTCGGTCCGGTAATACCTTTTCCACCGCTCGTGCCATTGCCAGTAGTTTTACCCTTTCCATCCGTCGTATCTGTGCCACTGTCTATAGCACTGCCACCATCGGAATCATCGTATTGATTAATAAAAGTGAAGTTATCCACCGGTTTGTTGAAGGCATTGGTGACTGTCCGCGTCACCACCAACTGGCCGTTTTCATTCTTTACACTATCTGTAATGGTGTAAATTTGCGTATCGTAGGTATATCGTGCCTCGCTGTTATTAACCTCTGAAATGGTATAGTAATAGATTCCTGATTTCGTGTAGCTCCAGGTGCCGAAGTCCTCTTCCCCGGGACCAATGATCGTCATCAGCTTAACACCGTCCTCACTGCCGGCGGGCATGGGACTGGTTTTGTCCCTGGCTTCCAGCTTAAATGTAAAGATACCCTTCTTGTCCGGATTGCCGATTACCGTCTTTTTCACCGGAGGATCTACCATAACAGAGGGGTCGCTGGGGCGCAGCATAAAGCTGTTTTCAAACTGAATTGCCTCTGCTTTGGCTCCGTTAGATTTTCGGAGGATAATATCCGCATTCAGTCCTGCATCGACCTTAACAGAAAGGCTGTATACTTCCTCATCATACTCATAGCCTTCCGCCCGTGTGTCAATCACCTGAGCAATTTCATACGAGTACGTTCCGGCTTGTATAAAATCAATAGGCCCCAGAGTTATATTATCCGTTCCGCCAATACGAAAGGTATAGGTACCGCCCTCGGTACCTGCCGGCATCGGAGCAGCCGGTGTCTTCGCTGTCATCCGATAGGTAAAAGAGTTCGTGGGCGCCTCACCGTCCTCCACAGTAAAGCTCTGTGTAACATCCAGTGTAAGTGGATTGGATACAGGGGCTGCAAAAACAGTCTGTGCAAAGAACGCCGTGACAGATAAAACCAAAAGGCAGAACAGCAGCACCCGTTTATATATGTTTTCTTTTATGAATTCCATCATCTTTACTCCTGCGCTTTTTATATTTATGATAAATAACAATACCGATTAGGATAAGAATCGCGCCGATTACCAGTGCCCATACCCACAGGGGAAGGTGAGCCAGGAAATTCTTCTGCCGGTCAATCGCCGCCCATATACCGGTATTGTCCGTTTCATTCTGTGTAAATGCATCGTCATATACCTGGTTCATGATTTTCGCCACGAGGATATCGCGGCCATTGGTAGTACCCGACGAGCAGGTGCTTAACAGCACGATATGGTCTTTTGCCGTCACCCCGATATCACGGGTAAAGGTTGCTTTCCTGAGCAGATTTTCCAGATACATCTGCTGGGCTTCCTGCCCTGAAACGCCTGGCGAAAAAACCGATGTGTCATATGCGTCCGTATGTAAAAATGCAAAAAAGACAAGTCCGTGGTCGCTGCCGTCATAGTACAGATTTCCATACTGTCTGGCATCGAAATAGTCTTTATTTGCAAAATATTCGATTTCTCCAAACATCACCTGCTTATCCATGTGATGTCCATAGAGAATGGAATTAAAATCAGAAAAATCTCTTTTATTACCACTGTCCAGAAAGATACTTCCAGAAAGGGAATATGCCCCCTCTGCGTTGGTATTTATATACTTCTTATTGCTTTCGCCTTGTGTTACCGGATAGTCGATGTTCGTACCATACACCGTCAGCCAGGAAAATACTTCGGGATTCATTGCCTGAAGCTCCCCAAAGGATTTACCCGCGTCTTGTACCGTGGGCTTATAAATTTCGTACTGTGCGGCATCCGCCGTAGTGCGAAGCTGGGTGGAATCCCATAAGGCATAACCACTGAAGGCGATGA